>CAZRSD010000048.1:0-10687 GCA_964602645.1 uncultured Myxococcales bacterium | reverse complement strand
GATGTTGGCGCTTGGTAATTTGGATCCTTCGGCACTGTTTCAACATCAACCACGACGCCGCGTCCGCGCAACACCTTAAGCAAGCGCTCGGCTAAGAGCGACAGTTGTTGCGTGGTTCGTTTGCTGTGATCGAAGCACTCTAGCCGTTTACTCCCCTCGGCATAGAAAAAACTCTTAAGCGCAAGATGAGGCGATGCACAGCTTGTATTGACGCTTGCGTCAGCGGCGATCGCGGTATCAGCAGGAGGATTCGAGGGCACCGCTATTTTTTTGTCGCCCTTACCCATCATTTTGTCGTACAGCGACGTTTCAGCGTTGCCGGCAACCGAGCCCAATAAGGCTATGATTATTAAATGTCTCAAATCTTCCCCCGGACCACTTTCTCTCGTTGACACACGTGAATAAATAGTTAAGAGAAAATTGTTCGCAATGAAGTCAAGAATACGGTTATGTTTGATTTAAAAGCAAAACTCTTAGCTAAAGGCCTAGTAACTCAAGATCAAGTCGACAAAGTTACTATTCAAAAACAGCGTCACAAACGCTCAACTGGTTCACGCGAGGCAAACGAAGGCGACTTCCTCGATCGTGAGCGAAGAAAGGCACTCAATTCGCTTAAGGTGCAAAATAAAGCTGAGCAATATATCACGATTCGCAAATGGGTCGATCTTAATCGCGTCGACAAGGTGCCCTATGGCCTGGATGACAGCGAGAAGTTCTTTTTTAATGCGCAAGACAATCAAGTAACGTGGTTGACGCTTGCAAAATCAGTAATCGAAGAGATTCGTACGGGGCGTGCTGGGGTGATTGCCTATATGTCGAACCACGGCCTAACCCATGCCGTGGTTCCTCGAGACATCGCTGAAGATGTTGGCGAAGTTTTTAATGAGTGGTTGCGCGTATTAAACGACAAAACCGACGACAAACCTAACGACACAATTAACGAACCATAACTATGCAGCTTCCGAATTCATTTTTCGCTTCCATCTCGGGTTAATTTCATGTTCAACCAAGTAACCATTCTTGCGGAGCAAGTCCAAAAAGCGTTTGCGCATGTTCTTTTCGAGAAGTTTGATGCGCGCGCGCGTCGTTTCCATTTTCGCGGCGGTACCTTCCTGGGTGAGGCTCTTAGCGAAGCGCAACGAGAAAAATTGTCGTTCCTCCTCGTTAAGTAACGCAATAAAACCATCAGTAATCGCTTTCAGCTGCATATTTTGAACATGCGCCTCCGGCGTTTCACTATACGAATCGCGAGCACAGAACCGATAATTCGATACCGGCTCTGCGGTTTCTTCGACACGTTCAACGTGAATGAGACGTTCACGATGATGGCATTCACGCAAAACTAAGTTTTTCGCTATAGAAAATAGATACGTTTGAAATGGACGAGTACCGTCGTAGTTTGTTCGGGTGGTCGCGACAAATGCGCGAGCGAACGTTTCTTGCACAATGGCCTCGACATCCATCGAGGCATCCATACCTCGAAATCGGCAGATGCGTCCTTGTGAGGAGAAGCTGAAACCACCTTGTAAGAATTTTCGCAGTGGCGAAGAGTATTTATTATAAATTGCTAAAAACGCCTTTTTTTCGCCTTTTCTATATGACTCCAAGAGGCTTGGGTTATTAATCATTTCACAATTTCCTTTTTCATACCAGTGTTTTTTCTTCCTGAAAGAATCTTCGTCGGCATCAATGAGAAGTTGTCGGAAATAGCGAATTCACCTCAAGCAAGACAAACTTTTCCGAAGTATTCTTTACGATCTTATGATTTAGCGGTAGGACTGCCGTGAATAGAAATCGTAAGGAATTGATCATGGCGGTAACAGTGAAAGTTCTTAGGTTGGCAATGTTGGCAGTGGCGTTGGTATGCACGGTTGTGCCTGCATGGGCGCAAGAGACACCGACTACAACCGAGCAAAGGCAAGAAATCCCTGAGCTGCCACCTGAAGTAGATGGTAAAGCCACCGACGTTACTGCAGAGAATGCGCCGAACGTCGTAATTAACTATGATCAGTCCACGGTGCGCAGCGGCAATTTTACCAGCAATATTTTTACCGAAGGGCCAGCGAAGAATCTTAACCTCATCGATCTCGACGGCTATCTTCGCCTTCGTTTCAGCTATTTTCGGGATGGGCATTTGCGCACGTATATCCCGAGCCTCGGTCGCGGAACGTCAAATATGCCACCGAGCCTTAGTTTGCTCAACAAGAAAGCGCCGGCAAACACCGACGAAGAAGCCGATGCGTCTGAACAAAACCCTGCGCAAAATAATTTCTCAGGCAATATGCGTTTGCGCATCAATCCATCGATCAACGTCACCGAAATGGTGCGTATTAAGACCAGCGTCGACATTTTCGACAACATGGTTCTAGGCTCGACACCAACCTATTTATCGCAAGGTGTACCGAGTCCATCCTGGCCAGTGTCAGCGATGTCAATGTCACAAAATGCACCGATGACCGGCATCAACAGTATCCAAAGCGCCATCAGTTTGAAGCGCGCATGGGGTGAAGTAAGCTTTCCTATTGGCGAGCTGCGTTTTGGTCGCATGCCGTTTCACTGGGGCTTAGGTATCCTTTACAATAGTGGCGATGGTATCGATGATAATTTTGGCGATCAAATCGATGGTATCAGTTTCACGACGCGCGTGGGCGATTTCTTCATTACACCTGGTTACTCGATCGCGTATACCGGCCCGGTTGCGCGAGGCGGTGGACAATTTCGCACGGCAGACAATGCGCTGTCAGCGCATTTGCCTGCCGAGGCAGGCCAACGCTATCCCCTCGAGTCGAGTGACATGACCCACGTTTTTAGTTTGAGCTTCTTGAAGCGAGATTCAGATTTTATTGTCAACAAAAAGCGCGAAGAAGGCCGTTCGATTTTTGATTACGGTATTTTGGCGTCTTATCGTCGACAATTCTTGGATTCGCAAGCGTATGCCATCAATGGCATGAACTTTGATAATCTGGCCAAGAACGTCGTCAAACGCGAAAGCAACGTTGGTCTTGGGTCACTTTGGTCGAGCTTTTCCTACGGCACGTTTCAAATTGAACTCGAGCTTGCGGGCCTTTGGGGCAAATACCAGATTGGCGAAAAGGATACTGACCTGCTCGCGAAAAAAGACGACGGTACCGTGCACCCCAAACGCAACGTGTGGCTATTGCAAGGTGGTGCCGCACTGCAATCCAAATATGGTTTCTTGAATGACCGCCTTCAAGTCGGTCTCGACGGCGGTTTAGCGTCGGCACAAAGCGGACCAGGTTTTGGTGTTCGTGAAGGCGTCAAAAAAGATCCTGCAACCGGTGATGCCGACGGACAAAAGCTGCCACGCGAAAGCGGCTACAAAACGAATTTCAAATTCAACCCAGCCTACACGGTTGACCGCTTGCTCTATCGCGAAGTCTTGGGCGGCATCAGCGGCAGCTACTATTTAAAACCACATCTCTCATATTTCTTCAGCCGCAACTTCGGCGTACGTGGCGACGCGCTCACGGCACTCGCGCTCAACAAATCAAACACCACCGGCAATTCGAATTGGTTAGGCCTTGAGCTCGACGCAAGCGCGTTTATGCGAACCGAAAGTGGCTTTTATTTCCAACTCGCTTACGGCGTATTGTTTCCCTTCAAAGGACTCGATCACCGCAAGACTGACGCTATTCCAGCCGCACAATACGAACTCTACGGCGATTCAAAGATTGCTCAAACGGTTCAGGCAGTCTTTGGGATAACGTTCTAGGGCAAAATCATGGTCCGGAACGACAAAAAAAGTGGGGCCGAGCTCCCCTTAGCAGTATTTCTGTTTGCCGGATAGCTCGCTCGCCCCCCCCCAAACTAGAGCATGGGTCTATGCCACTTAAATGAGTGGCGTCGTGCGCCCGTGATCGTTAGGCTGTAACGATGTACCGCATTATCGTTTTCAGGCTCGTTATGACGTTGCGCTATTTCCACGGTTCTATAACAATTTTATTAGTGCTTTCACGCTGCGCATACGCGCGAGTTGAACTCGAGCATGCGCTCAAGCGGGCCCAGCAGTTTCTTAGCGACAAGCACGTCATTGCCGAAATTGGTTCACTCTTCCTCAAGCAAAAGCTCACGCCCGAATTGTTTGATGCAACGGATATTCCTACCGACGACGCCTTCGCGAAACTGTTTGGTGAAAAGCACGCCGTGAAAAACCTGACACTATCGCGCACCATCGAATCCGACCTCATTCTTCGCAATGTCCCTGCGTTGCGCCCCCTCAACAATTACCTCTACGTTTTGCCCAAGGAATATCGCAAAACCATCCACGATCCGTGGGACGATATTCTCGTTAAGTCGCTCTACTGCGATAGCACCGGCTTTGATAAGCTCGACTTTTCGATTTTGTCGTCGGTGCACGATGGCGGGGGCGGCTACTACGACACGCATCAGCTCCTGGGCCTGTTCATGCTTGAGGAAAATGGCTGTTACGACAAGACTATCATCGCAAACGCCAAAGAAAAGCTTGTGAACAATATCGTCAGTGCGCTCGAGAATGACACTGTATTTAGCGATCTCTATGCCGAGCGCGTCGCGTGTCTCTTCTGGGCGGGCGCACGCGAGCGCGTGAAACCAGCCTGGATCGACGTGATCAAAAACGCACAACGCGACGACGGCGGTTGGGCCGACATCGGTTTGAAGCAGTCAGGCTCGCACCCGACAGGGCTTGCAGCCGTGTCGATTAAGTATTTCTTAAACTCCGACCAAGAGCCGACATTTTATCAACGCTAAGACACAAAAACATCGCTGGGCAATTGGCTTTTGTCAACGTCAGCTGCCAGGCGCGCAATAACAAATTTTGCGCGCTTGTGGTCAACAAAAAATACGCCCCAATCGCTCACCACCACGTCGACACATGATGTTGCGGTAAGCGGCAACGAGCATTTCTGCACCAATTTCGGCGTGCCATCTTTATCGACGTGCTGCATCATGACGATGAGCTTTTTCGCGCCGCGCGCAAGATCCATTGCCCCGCCCATGCCGGTGACCTTTTTGCCGGGCACTTGCCAGTTGGCCAAATCGCCAGTTGACGAGACTTGCATGGCGCCCAAAACAGCAACATCTACGTGACCGCCACGAATCATGCCGAATGACATCGTGGAATCAAAGGTTGAACCGCCACGCTTTATGATGACGGTTTCTTTACCGGCATTGATTACCTGCGGATCGACCTCGTGTTCAAGCGGATACGGGCCCATACCAAGCAGCCCGTTTTCCGAATGAAGCATGACCGGACGGTCCCCCAAATAATCCGCAACCTGTGTCGGCATGCCAATGCCGAGATTTACAACTTCGCCGTCATTGATGAGGCTAGCAACTATCGCTGCCATTTTTTCACGCGCGTAAGGCATGCTCACTCCTGAGCCGACGCATTGTAGATTAAAAGTCGACCGCTTCAAATTTGGTTCTAAAATTCGATTTCGCACCGACCTTAGCCATGCCCCAATACGTGAGACCTGGCAAATGCGAGCTGAAGAACGCCGCCACTTTGCCGTGGCCGGTTACCACTTCTTCCCGCTTGCGATCGTATATTGCCCGCACCATGACGCGTGCGGCGCGATCTGTGGGCCATTTAAGCAAGAGTGACTTCGTGTTGAAGCGGCTTTGGCTATGCTTTCTGCCAAGATTATCAACCGTGCCAATTTCTGATTCCACAAGGCCTGGTGCGATTGTCGTTACTGAAACACCATCGCCATGGAGCTCTTGATAGAGCGAATTAGCGATACCCATGAGCGCAAATTTCGATGCGGAATAGCAGGCGCCCAAACCAAAAGCAAGCTTGCCGGCGACACTCGACATGATGGCAATACGACCGCGAGATTTCTTAAGATGCGGAATTGCCGCTTGAATGGTCCACACCACACCGAAAACATTGATTTCAAATTGTTTGCGCCACATTTCTTCCGTGAGATCTTCGACGGGCCCAACAACACTGTAGCCCGCATTGGCCACAACCACATCGATTTTGCCAAAGCGTGACACGATTTCATCAGCAGTTTCGCAAACTGCATTTTTGTTTTGAACGTCAAGCTGAAAGACATGAGCTGATTTACCGAGATCTTTCGCAAGGTCATTGAGACGATCCACGCGACGCGCTGACAACGCAACTGTCGCGCCCTCTTTAACGAATTCCTTGGCCAACGCGGCGCCAATCCCTGAGCTTGCCCCGGTAATCCACACGACCTGACCTTTAAATTTGCTCGTCATAGTTTTACCCTCACGTCTTAAAAGAATACCTGTAACTGTCTTAGCTGTTATTAAGCGAAAGATCTTCCCACCGGATATTCACATGACAGAAATGACCGCCAACCAAGTGGCTGACGTGCACGCTCATCTCACTAAAAAAAGCCAAGATCGCCCAATGCTACCCAAGCATGCACGAAGGACAGCTTTAAGACAACTCCAAAAAGCGCTCGTTGACAACGAGGAGAGAATTTTCCAAGCGCTTGCCGACGATCTTGGTCGACCTCGCTTTGAAGCGTATGTTGCGGAAATAGCTATCATCAAGGAAGAGCTCAATCTCGCCCTTCGCTCACTCAATACCTGGGCCAAAAAGCGCATCGTAAAAACTCCCATAGTGTTTCAACCCGGCATTTCCTACGTCGAGCCTGTGCCCAAGGGTCTCGTGCTCATCATCGCGCCGTGGAATTATCCGTTTCAACTCTCACTCGTACCACTTATTTCGGCCATAGCGGCGGGCAATTGTGCCATCGTCAAACCTTCGGAACTTGCACCGCAATCGGCCAAGATCATCGCCGAAATCATCAACGAGACCTTAGACTCTTCGTGCTTTCGCGCCATCTGTGGCGACAAAAACACCGCACAAGCGCTGCTCGATTTGCCTTTCGATCACATTTTCTACACCGGCAGCACCACGGTCGGCCGCGAAGTCATGCTCAAAGCGGCGCACCATCTAACGCCCGTGACGCTTGAACTCGGCGGCAAGAGCCCCGCCATCATCGACGACACAGCAGATTTGAATTTGTCGGTAAAGCGCATTCTCTGGGGTAAATGCTTGAACGCAGGCCAAACCTGCATCGCACCGGACTATGTGCTCATCCATGAAAGCCGCATCAAGGAATTCGTTGAGCTCGCAAAGACCCATCTCGGGCTCATGTTCGGCGACAATATTCAAGGCACACCGAGCCTTGGTCGCATCATCAATAACAATCATTTTGCGCGATTGATTGGCTATCTCAAAGACGGCACCATCGCGCTTGGTGGCTCGTATGATCAGCAAGAAAATTTCATTGAACCCACTATTTTGGTCGACGTGAAACCAAATGCGCCGGTCATGACGGATGAAATTTTTGGCCCCATTTTGCCACTTATCGGTGTCAAAGATCTTGCCCAAGCCATCCGTTTTATCAATGAGCGGCCTCACCCGCTCGCGCTCTACGTCTTCTCCAAGGACAAGACTAATATTCGCTCAGTGATGCAACAAACGCTTTCGGGCAGTGTTGCCATCAATGATTGCGTCGCGCACGTCGGTATTAGTGATTTGCCGTTTGGTGGCGTCCGCCATAGCGGCATCGGCGCCTACCACGGATTTGCCGGCTTTGAGACATTCAGCCATTTGCGTTCAGTGCACCATCGCGCCAATCTGCTCGACAACCCCATCAAATACGCCCCCTATTCCGAGCGTAAACTGGCGCTTGCGCGCATGGTGATGTGAGCTGTGCGAAAACTTTCAGAGTTGCGTGCCTTTTTCTAAGACATAGGGCGCGCCGTTTACCGGGAAGCTTGCCGTCGTCAGGGCGCTTTTAAATTGATTGAGCAGCGCACCTTTCAGGTGGGCATTCGGAATGCGTCCTGCGGTTCCTAAATAGCGAGCACTGGTCATGATGGCATAATTACTCGCAAACTCTTGGCGCACGATCTTCACCAAATCATCGTTGACGTAGAGCTTTTTGAGCAACGCCTGGTCAACCAATTTTTTATCGCCAATAATTTCGGCGGCGGGCTTTCGGCTGACGAATTCATCATTCATCTGTTTCTGATCGAGGAGAATATGACCCGGTCCAACGTTTACGGTCTTAAAAATCTTAGGTCCAATGCGTGCGCAATAGCCACGAAGTTTTGAATAGGCAATATAGCGGGTGTCGCCATAGTTTTCCCACATGACGCGCATGCTCTCTTCGGATTTTGGATCGATCTTCTTTGAGACGACAAATGCATGAATACCGCGATCAGATTCACGAAGGGCAAGCGCTATGCCCTCGCGCCTTGCGTATTGCTTCAAACGATTCGTCACCGTTTTTTTATCAGGCGCGCCTTGGTCACCGATATCGACGTCGATCATGAGCAAATCGGGTGTGCACATGCTGAGCACGCCCCAGCGAAAATTATACGAAATCAGAATTTCTTTCGTGTCGAGGATGGTGCGTTCTTCGTTGAGCTTTTGCCCAGGCCACACGGCGGCGACGTTGTTACCCTGCAGGGTGATTTGAGTCTTTGCTCTTTGATCAAACGTCTGAAAGGTAGCTGGGGGACCCAGATCCTCATCGTCATTCTCGTCAGGATCGCCACCACGATCATCCTTACCCTTAGGCCTGCGCAATTCCTTCGTGGGTTCTTTTTCCGGATCGCTTAGATCAGCAGAACCTACGTCACAACTGATGAACGCAATAGCGGATAAAAGAGCGAGTATTAGCTTAAGATAGAGATGATTCATATACACATCAATATAGCAATATAATCTCAAATTTAAATTATCAAAAAGTCTCAGTCAATAGGAGCTTGCCAGGTTCTTCGTAACCTCGTCGTCTCGCGGATTATCCGCGGGACGACGAGAGGTATCGAAGTAAAGCAAGTTTTGCATATCTCTGTCCCTCTTTTGCTAAGATTTTGCTATTGGCAGAAAGCAAGAATCACTAATTCTTTGGGTAGCACGGGACGTAGTTGATGAATCGAATCAAAATTGCGTTGGTTTCTCCAAGCGGAACATTTTCCAGCGATGAATTATCGCGCGCGACAGCTCATGCGAAAGCTCTGGGCTTTGACGTCGTCAGTGACACGACGGCGCGAAGCGCAAGCCCCGCATTTTTAAATGGCTCAGCCGATGAGCGCCTCACTGAACTTGAAAACGCAGAACACGTCTCGGCCGACGCTATTTGGTGCGTTCGCGGCGGTTGCGGCGCGGTTGAGCTATGGCCAACCTATAACGAAGCCTCATTTTCACGAGGACGCGCGCCACTGATCGGCTATTCAGATAGTACCATTTATCACTTTATGCGCTTTCTCAGAGCTGGCCGAATCGGCATTCATGGATCCGTGTTCCTCGATCTCGCCAATGGCGACACTGCCCTTTATGAAGCGCTAATTCTCCTCGTGCAAAAGCGCGCACAAGACCTCGTCTATCCTGCACTCACCGAGCTCAATCACTGTCTCAATGCATCTATCATGGGCGAGCTCATTCCCATGAATTTGGCGTCGTTAGAGACTATTGTCGGTTGCTTTGATGCTGACTTCTTCCGAGGAAAAATTCTCGCGCTCGAGGATGTCAACGAGCCACCTTACAAGGTCTTTCGCGCCATGCATCACCTGCGCAATGCCGGTGTGCTCGCGGGCCTTAAGGCGCTTGTCATCGGTTATTTTGGCAACGACAGACAACAGATTATCGAGGAGACCATGCTGCCAATCGCACACGCGTCTGGCCTCCCTCTCTTTGATTGGCCCATATTTGGTCACGAAAAACCAAACTGGCCATTGCTCTTTGGGGCTCGCGTGACCATTAGCAGGATCGATAGTCCCTTCTATACCCTCGTCTACAATGAACAACATGACAAAGAGCCGATCAATCATGACACGCTTTAGCGCTCTCGAAACAGCACTCAAGGCGGTGGTTTCGCGCGCGATCGATGCGCGGGTTGCGTCATCGATATCGCTTGCGGTGAGTTTTGGCGACGATCCTGCCATCATCATACACGACGGCCACACGCAAGGAGCAGAAACGGGCGCTCGCTCGGTCTATGATTTGGCGTCGATCACCAAAATTATCGGCACCACCATGACGCTCGCGCACGCAGTGAAACGCAGCGATTTCTCGCTCGATGATGTGCTCTTTCCACAGTGGCCACACGCAACTATCGCGGCCATTTTGGCTCATCGGTCGGGCTTGCCTGCCCATCTTCGTTTCTATGAAACACTCAAATTGCCGCATCGCGCGTTTGCTTCCAATCGCGTCGCTATTTTTAACAAATTGTTTACCGTCGCGGCGCATGAAAGCCGAGATGCGCGGCTTTATTCCGATCTTGGTTTCATGGCGCTCGGTCATCACCTTGAGCAATGCTATAACAAAAGTCTTTTTGAAATTTTTGAGAGCACGTGGCGAGATGCCTCGCTCGATTGCTCATTTCGTTGGTATCCATCGCAGCCACTAACCCATCATAGCGACGAGCCGCACCTTGCACCAAGCGGCGTGTGCCGCGCGCGTAAGCGCCTCGTCGTGGGTCAGGTGCACGATCCAAACTGCTATTTCATGGGCGGCTTCGAGGGTCATACCGGTCTCTTCAGCACACTCGCCGACGTTGATGCATTTGGCCGCTATTTGCTGCGCGCCTTCATTACGCCGAAAAATCGCGCTGAGGACATCCTGCAAAAAATGGCCCTGCGTGGCATAGGCTTCGACAAACCAACAGCCCGGCGAAAGTTGCCAGCCAAACGCGCC
>CAZRSD010000047.1:10174-10688 GCA_964602645.1 uncultured Myxococcales bacterium | reverse complement strand
TGACAACTTTGTTGTACATCGCCAACAAACGACCAAGATTCGCTCCATTACCCTTACCGGCTTCATCATAGACCGATTGGAGCGTTGCACCACTTTTATCATCCGGCGGCGGCAATTCGTCGTTCTCGCTTTTTTTGCTCTTACCCGGACAACCCATAGAGAGGCTCAGAGCACTGATGCAAAGAACAGACATAATCCCCTTAAAAAATCGATTTTCTTTCAAGATTTTCCACCCTCAATAAACCATTCGAAGCGATACAGGCTAGCTCAAACACGCAAAGCATTAGGCGCACCACGCTCCCACATTCTAATTTCTACATGGCAAAATGCGGCCGTAAATACCGTATAGATTTTTTACTCAGTAGAAGTATTTTCCTATTACGGTAGTGCTTGCTTCTTGAGAGCTTTGGAAACCACAATGCGGATTTAGCGCAACAAAAAACCCCTTTGCGGGGAGTTTTTTGCAATACACATCCAAATCGATCTTAACGCTTGGAATATTGGAATCGCTTAC
>CAZRSD010000047.1:9744-10164 GCA_964602645.1 uncultured Myxococcales bacterium | reverse complement strand
AGCACCAGGTTGGCCGTATTTCTTACGCTCAACCATACGCGCATCACGAGTAAGGAAGCCACCACGCTTGAGCGCGGGACCAAGATTTTGGGTTTCATCATGCTGCAGCGCACGCGAAATACCGTGACGAACCGCACCAGCTTGACCCGACAAGCCACCACCACAAACGGTGATGCTCACGTCGTAAGTACCGAGGGTTTCGGTTGCTTCGAAGGGTTGCTTGATAACCATTTGCAAAACTTCGCGCTTAAAATAGTCAGCTAAGGTTTTACCGTTGACCGTGATTTGGCCCGTTCCTTTGCTCAACCACACGCGAGCGGAGGAAACTTTGCGGCGACCCGTTGCATACAATCGATTCATATTCGCTCCAACCTAACCTTAGATACTCAGACTAACAGGATTTTGGGCCACATGGGGATG
>CAZRSD010000047.1:0-9734 GCA_964602645.1 uncultured Myxococcales bacterium | reverse complement strand
GTTTTTTAAACATCTTGCGACCAAGGCGCGTCTTCGGCAACATACCACGCACCGCGGCTTCAACAGCACGAGTCGGGAAGCGCTCGTTTTGCTCATTGAACGACAGCTCCGTTGTGCCGCCAATAAAACCGGAGTGGCGGAAATAGACCTTCTTTTCAGCCTTATCGCCCGTCACGCGAACCTTGTCAGCGTTGATCACAACAACGAAATCGCCGGTATCAACGTGTTGCGAGTAAACTGCCTTATGCTTGCCGCGCAAAATAGAGGCCACTTTGCTCGCCATACGTCCCAAAACGAGATCGGTTGCGTCGACGAGGTGCCACGTTTTCGGCACCGATTCTAGGTTGACAAACTTCGTTTTCATTGCGTACCCTTCCTAACGATCACTTAAGGCGCCGCATGGCGCATACTCAACATGTCGCTTTCATTAACAAAATATTGGCGCTGCGGGCTTTATCAATTTTATAGGCCACATTTCGCGCAACTTCGCCCCAGGTTTTGCCCGCAAAATCGCTTGTTGTCAAGGAATCAGAGCGAATTAGCATGAAAGAATGTCCCGCATGATGGCATCAGCGAATAATGCACCCTCTGGCGCAATCACATAGGCCTGATCACGTTTTCTTAACCAACCGAGACGCTGATACTTTGTCATCACCACTGAAAACGTGGCAGGAATCGGCGCCCCAAACAGCGCAGCCAATCGTTCAGCATCCATGCCACGCTCCATGTTGCGTAGGCCAAAGGCAAGCGCTTCCCGCAGAGCCTCATCGCCCGTAAGCCGCTCGGTGGTCCAATGCTGCGGGGTGAGCGGATCGGCAAGCCACACGGTAACGTCAGCGTGATTATGCGCGCGTTCAATGCCGCCCGTCTTGAGCTTACGCATGGAATGGGCGCCGGGACCAAGACCAATATAGTCTTCCGCTGACCAATAGGCCTGATTATGTCTACTCATAAAGCCCGGCTTCGCATAACTCGAAATATCGTATTGATCATAGCCAAGAGCGTTGAGCTCTCGCTGCACCATGAGATAAACATCGGCCTGCGCATCATCAGACGGCGAAATATTGCTGCGGTGAAATTTGGTGCCTTCCTCGATGGTCAACAGATAGGTGCTGATATGGTTGACACCCGCATCGTGGACAAATCGTAGACCCGCAATAATGGCGTCGGTGCGCTCGTGAGGCACACCCACAATTTGATCGACGGAAATATTCGTAAGCCCGTGGTTAACAAGGCGCATGATCGAAGCCTTGGCCTCCTCGCTTGAATGCTTGCGGCCGAGCCTTCGCAATACGGCATCGTCAAAGCTCTGCACGCCGAGGCTGATCCGATTGATAGGGGTTCTTGCAAGCTCTTTGACATAGTCTTCGGTGAGATCCTCGGGATTCGCTTCAAGCGTGATCTCCGCATCGCTCGCAAGAAGCTCGAGCTCCTCGAGAAATTCCATGAACCGCGCAAGCTCACGCGGCGGGAGCACCGAAGGCGTGCCGCCGCCAAAATAAAGCGAGGTCACACCACCACTAAAATCGCCGCGACGATGGATGAACTCGCGAATGAGCGCGTCGACAAAATTAGCTTGGGGGCGACCTACCACGAAATAGAAATTGCAGTATGGGCAACGCCTCTTGCACCAGGGCACATGAACATACACGGAGAAGTTCGTCATAGCTGCGAATGGCCTATTATCTAATATACGCCTAGCTATTAAGCCATCGATTGATAAGACGCAACGCGGCAGCATGATCGTGCGGGTTAGCCGCACAGATACACGTCTCTGGCACCACCACGGAAAAGCCATGATCGAGAGCCGAAAATGTCGTCGCGATCACGCTCGTGTGCGAAAAGGCACCGACTATGGTTAAATCACTCACTTTGATCGTTTTGAGCGCGTGCAACAAATTAGTATTAAAAAACGCGCTAGGCCGAGTTTTTGTAATGCATATTTCTCCCGTGCGCGGACTCAATGCCTGAATGACGCGCTCACGAAAACTGTCGGCGTTGCTCGGACCGGACGCTTTATCAGGCTCGCTATTGCAAAAAATCACCGGTCGCATGCGCTCGCGAAAATACTGAAGCTCACCCTGCACGAAAGGAATGATATCGTTCGTCGATCCATCAAAATTCCGCCCCTCTGGGTGGGCGATATCGTTGATCATGTCCAATATCAAAATCGCTCGTTCCGATCTGTCTTCTCCCAGCATTCTCCCTCCTACTAAGCCGAAAATTTATACAATTTAAATAGGTTTTAAATGCGATTGAAAACACTTTTTGAATAGCTATAATCGAACTGCTTTTATGGCTGGTAATCACGTTGAGCAGATGCTCTCACAGCCGTCTAACCGCGTCAAAGGGTTGGAAAAAATCAAAAAGCCCTGAGGAGGCCTAGCATGAATGCTCGCAATAGCAAAGAAGAAGCGCCTCCTGCCGAAAAAAAGCTCGAGACCGATCCAGCACCCATGAGCGAACCGTTTACGATTCGGCAACGACAGCGGCCAGGACCGCCAGGAGCCGACGCCCTTATTTCATTCGATCAAGATTTAGAAGACGCGGCGCTAATTTTGCGCCTTGTCGAAGACGGCAAACTTGAAACCATCATGCCGCCGCGCGACACGAGTCGCGATCGCATCCACCTCACCGGCAAAGAGCGCTTGTCTGCCGAAGATGAAGCGAAGCTCGCCATTCGCGTACAAAAGTACAGCGACATCGATGCGCGAAACTGTTTGGTCATGTCCAACATCGGCCTCGTACATCTCGTCGCGAATCAATTTTGTCGCCCGCCCGTACGTTATGAAGATTTGGTGCAAGAGGGCACCATGGGCCTCATTCGCGCAACGGAAACCTTTGAGCCAGGGCGCGGTGTGCGGTTTTCAACCTACAGCGTGTATTGGATTCGCGCAAAGATTCAGCGGCTCCTGCAAAAGATCGAACGCGACGATATTCCCGCCATTGTGGGTGCGGAAATGCTTGAAGACGAAAAGGGCAAACGCCGAAGGCCTCGCGCTCGCAAACTCAGCATTGAGCACAGCCAAGAAGAAGATGAAAGCCGCAACCTCAGCGAACTTTTGCCGTCGGAATCGAAAAATCCGGAGCACGTTGCGCTGCAAATCGAACGCGACAAAGTCATCAAAGAAGTTTTAAACGGTATTGTCGATGAGCTCGGCGATGAGCGCCTCAACGTCATCATCGAATGGCGGCTTCTCGCCGAAGAGCCCGAAACGCTGAGCAATGTTGGGGCGCGGCTCAATCTCTCCCGCGAAGGCGCGCGGCTGCTTGAAGCCAAGATGCTGAAGATAGCCAAGCAGCGCCTTAAAAAATGGCGCCGCGGTTAGATTTCGACCTTCTTTGCGCCGAGTTTGAAGAGATGATCCTCAATCACGTGCTGCGCATTCGCCAGCACCAGCAAAACATTAACCTGGCCAGCCGGGTGTTTTGTTGCGTGCAATTTGACGATTTGGCGAAGCGCGGAAATTAGATCTTTATTTTTGACCGGATCTTTCTCTTTCGGCGAAACATAAAACACCGCGAAACGATGATTCGCTGTGCGATATTCGGTAAAGCTGACCGACGCCGTGATAGCAGCGGCACCAAGAATTTCGCGAATGAGCTTTTCCATCGATCGCAGCGAGCCAAGCAGTCCTTCTTCGTCGATGAGCGAACCAGTGATCGGCTTCATCGAGAATGAAAACGGCACACCGAGTCTGAGGCGCAATAACCGGTTAAACTCATTGGTCAAATGCGCCATGTAGTCTTCGGCAGAAAGCTTGATCAAGGCTTTCGATAAAGCAAGCCCTTCTGTCTCATGCACGCCGTCAGCGACGGGTTCACGCGCTGCATTGTTCGCGTGGATGCGTGGCTTTTGCATTCGGAGCGACTTTGCAGCATGCATGGATACATCACGCGACACGCGCCTTTTCTGCTGCTTTTCTTTGATGCCAACCAACTGACTCAAAATGCCACTGCGCAAATGCGACGGTTCTTCATCTAACGAATTGCCTAGGCTGTCATGGACAAAAGTTGCAATCGTGTCTCGTTCTTCTTGATTGCCGACGTTGTCCGGTGGAATCTTCAATTCTTCGAAGGTCCGACGATTGCCAACATTCTCTGGCAGATCGGCGGAAACTCGATCCGGATACGTGCTGCTTTTGCCCCGAAAGCCTCGATTGCTTGCACTCATCAACTATCCTTGCGTATCAATAGCCGGGAAAACCCCTTAAGAGCTATTTTATAAAATTATGCATTAACTTTCTCAGATTGTCGCTTAATGAGTAGCTGCTGAATTATGGTCAATAGATTGTTTGTCAGCATATAGAGTGACAATCCTGATGGCATATTCAACATGATAAAGGTCAGGAAAATTGGCATGGACCACATCACGTATTTCATGTGCGGCTGATCAGCTGGTGGTGGCGTGAATGCTTGTTGAATAAGCATGGTCCCCCCCATGAGGATGGGCATCACGAAATATTGGTCAGGTTGTGTAAGGTCCGTCATCCACCAATAGAATGGCTGATCAAAGAGCTCAACTGAATTACGCAACATCTGGAAGAAGGCTATCCAAATAGGAAACTGAATAAGGGTAGGCAAGCAGCCCGCTACCGGATTCACGCCATGTTCCTTGTAAAGCTCCATCTGCTTTTGGCCAAGCAGGGTGCGATCGTGACCAAACTTGGTTTTAAGGTCGTTGATCTTTGGCTGCAGCTTTTTCATTTCCTGCATGGACTTGAAGGACTTCTGCGTGAGCGGATAAGTCAAAAGCTTAATCACAAACGTAATAAGAATGATCGCAAGACCATAGTTTTTTACGAAGCCAAAGATCTGTACGAGCAGCCACAGCATGGGGCGGCTGAGCACGCCAAACCAACCGAAGTCGATGTTTTCATCAAGCGGTACTGGCAGCGCCGACAACAGATCGACTTGCTTTGGTCCAATGAAAAACTGGTGCGTAAACGAGCGCTCTTCGCCTGCAAGCAAAACGAAGGGCTTTATCGACAAAGAAATTTCGGCCGTCTTACTCTGCTTCTCTTCTTCTTTGACCGCAATGTTGGTCGCGTCAATATCACCGACATAATCAGGAAGTATCGCCGTCAAAAAGAATTGATCGTCGAACGCGATGTATTTGAGCGAAGTGATTTGCTTCTGCTTGTCTTTAAGGTCGCCGTAGCTGTGCCGCTCATATTCGTCGGTAGACTTTACCGCGATGCTCTGACTTTGCACGCCTTGGTTGAACAAGCTTGGCTCGACGACATTGATGTCGCGTTTCACCGCCGTAAACTTTGGCCCCACGCGCATGGGTGCTTGCGCAAGATTTTTGAAGCTCACGCGTTCTTTGATCATGCCCTTATCGAGAAATTCGTAATGACGCTCGATAGCAAGGCCTTGCGCTGTCACGTGGCGCAGGCGAACGTGTCGGTTGTCATGCGTAACAATTTCGTAAGGTGAGCGATCGCCGAAGCTCACATCGCCATTTTGCGACGAAACGCGCAAAAGTGATGAGCCCAACGCCTTCTGGTCAAAAATGACCGACTCTTTACTGAAGTCGGTGAGCGCAAATCGTTCGATGACACCGCCAATATTGCTCACGCTTGCGCGATAGGATGTACGCTTATTGCCTGTCTCGGGTTCAACGACAGCGACATCGACAGATTTCTCGCCGACATTGCCGGTGGCACCTTCAAATTGAGGCGCTGCTTCAGCAGGTGGTGAGCCAAGGGTTGCCACAACGTTCGCCGGCGCATTATTCAGGTCTACGTGCCCCGCCGCTGGTTTCGCGTCTGGAATTATTTGTGGTGTTGGTGCAAAAAAATATGAATAGCCTAAAAGTACGGCGCTCGTCGCCACTACGGCCAACAACAGTCGCTTTGGATCTGGACCTTGAGTCGCACCAAACGAGTTAAAGTTTGTCATCAACAGTTTTCCTAAACGTAGTTCGAGATCCCATTCGCAATAATACTGGGCGTGACGTCGGAGCGAGTCTACGGCCTACCGCTGTACTGCCTCGCCATACCTCAAAACCGCGAAAACAATCAGCACAAAGGATTTGATCCTTCTTCATGGCGACCGACTCTTTGACCGAAAAGTCACGATGGCATTGCCCACAAATGCGGCTCACTTCGCGTTCCGCAATGTGGCGACCTTGATCGTACGCAGCCAAGAATTTCTCGGCGCAATCGCGACAAAATTGGTGCTTCGACAACGACACCCGCACGGGTACATAGTCGACTTTTTCGCATTTCTCGCATTGAACTCGTTGGCACAACCGTGTCCCGAATTCATTGCGTGGCAAGCCCACCACCTTAGGGTTAGGCGCCTCAAATCTTCTTTTAATGCCAAAGCGTTTTTTTGGATCCATAGTTAATCAACAAAGGCTCATGCGCCGACAGTTCACCCGATTAAGCGAAAGACAATATCTAGAATTATTTGGCCGACTTATTAAGCGAACGTTCAATGTTCTCTACCAGCTCAATGCTTGCTTGCCAAAGGCGAACATCGCAAATGCTCGTTACATTAATAGCACTCTTCCCATCCATTACTACATCATAGGAACGAATCAATACTGGCCAATTGATATTATCGAAACGAAAATAAATGGCGCTTTGCAAGGGAATGGCCTTGCCCATGATTTTCACGGTTTCTTCAACGTATTGATTTAGCGGCGCATAGAGCGTGTTCCAGTGCTCTTTGCGATTGCGGCGTAAGAGATTCAGTGCAGCTGGTGACGTCACCGAAATTTTTTCAAATATAATTTCTGTGCCTTGATTAACCTGGCAGACGAGCTTACCAGCGGCGGTTTCTTGGCAGATGGTGTGGCGTTCGTCGATCAAAAAACTAAGCCCATTAAAAATCATCGTCGTCGACGCATTCGCTTTCTCCGCCATAAAAGCGCCGAGCATGGCGTCGAGCGACGCCGAACGGCTAAAACCTGGCCAACCAGCCATGACTACGAGGCAGAACGCAAGCACAACACTGCTGTTACTATTTTCGTCATAGTGCTTGCGATTTAGTGCATTTATTGCCACGGCGCCACCTCGATGACCTCGGTGCGCCCGTTGCCATCTGTGCTAGATATCCAATTCAAACGAATCCAATGCTACTCGTTCTATAAACTCACGACGGGGTTCAACTTCATCCCCCATAAGATCGGAGAACGCTTCATCAGCCTCAACTACGTCTTCGATGTTGACGCGCAAAAGTGTTCGTTTCGTCGGATCCATGGTGGTTTCCCACAACTGCGACGGATTCATTTCGCCCAAGCCTTTGTAGCGCTGAATCGATTGACCCTTCCGAGCATTACTCTCGATGAACAGCGCAAGCTCGTCGAAGGTAGCAAACGTACCGTCGGTCTGGCCACGCGTCAGCGTAAACGGCCCTTCGCCAAGTTCACGGGTTGCCGAATATTGCTTAAGCAAATCGCGATACTCAACGCTCTTGGTAAAACTCTTGGTGATGCGGGTCTTGATGGTGGAGCCATCCTTTTGCGAACTGATGACCAAGGTATGAGCGTCGTCTTGCTCGCCGGGCAACAACTCAACATTGATGGGCAAAAGATGCGGACTCTTCAGCGCAATCTCACGCCTCATACCCGCTTTGATCGTATCGATGGCGAGGCTTGCAAAATCGTCGTTCATGGCGCCAATGACACGCACGAGGCCATCGAGCACGTCCATATCGTAACGCTTGCGCAAACGTACTAAGCCACGACGATAGGCATAATAACTAGACGCTGCGGTGAGCACTTCTTTCTCACCGATGGGCTTGCCGTTCGCACTCACGACGGCATTCGCGAGCGCCTGCTCAAGCAAATATTCTTCGAGAGAGTTTTCGTCTTTGACGTACACCTCCTTCTTGCCCTTCTGCACTTTATAGAGGGGTGGCTGCGCAATGTAGAGATGGCCACGCTCAACGAGCTCGCGCATTTGTCGATAGAAGAAGGTCAACAAAAGCGTTCGAATGTGGCTTCCGTCGACGTCAGCGTCGGTCATGAGAATGATCTTGTGATAGCGGGATTTGTTCGCATCGAATTCATCAGGGCCAATGCCGCAGCCGAGCGCAGTAATGAGCGTCGTGATTTCTTGCGACGACAACATCTTGTCAAAACGCGCTTTCTCCACGTTTAGGATCTTACCGCGAAGCGGCAAGATGGCCTGATACTTTCGATCACGACCACTCTTAGCGGAGCCACCGGCTGATTCACCCTCAACGATAAAAAGTTCGGCGTGTGCAGGATCCTTTTCTTGGCAGTCGGCGAGTTTGCCTGGCAAGCCCATGCCGTCGAGAACGCCCTTACGGCGCGTAAGCTCACGTGCTTTACGTGCGGCTTCACGAGCGCGCGCCGCATCCACGACCTTTTGGCAAATATGCTTCGCGTCGGTGGGATGCTCTTCAAACCATGCCGCGAGTTGATCAAAGACGAGGCTTTCGACTACCGCTTTCACATCAGATGAAACGAGCTTGTCTTTGGTTTGCGAACTAAATTTCGGATCAGGCAACTTAACGCTCACCACCGCAGTTAAGCCTTCACGAACGTCTTCGCTCTTTAGTTCACCTTTACCGACGAGCTTTTCAAATTGGCGATAGATGTAGCCCGTGACACTGCGCGTGAGTCCACCGCGAAAGCCAGCCAAGTGCGTGCCGCCATCGTTGTTTTTAATATTGTTGGTGAAGCAAAATACGCGCTCTTGGTACGTGCCGTTCCATTGCATCGCGATATCAACTTCGCAGCGCGCGCCGCCACCCATTTCGGCGAGGTCTTTTTCGCCTTGGATAATGATCGGGTCTTTGTGCATCGGCGTCGTGGATTTATTGAGATGCCGCACAAATTCGCGAATGCCGTCTTCGAACAAGAAGAGATGGGACTTGCCTGTGCGCTCATCGAGAATGCTGATCTTGACACCCTTGTTCAAGAACGCTTGCTCGCGAAGTCGCCCCGACAAGACGTCGAAGTGAAATTCGATGTTCGAGAAGATCTGCGGATCAGGCTTAAAGCTGATCTTGGTACCCATCATATCGCTTGGACCGCGATTGATGAGGCCCGTCGTCGGATCACCGCGGCTAAAATTTTGTTCGTAGGAACAGCCGTCGCGAAAGATCTCAAGCTTGAGCTCCTCACTCAAAGCGTTGACCACGCTCACGCCCACGCCGTGCAAACCGCCCGACACTTTATAGGAGTTCTGATCGAATTTGCCGCCAGCATGGAGCACGCACATGATCACTTCACACGCGGGTCGACCTGATTCGTGCATACCAACGGGAATACCGCGTCCGTTGTCGGCAATGCTCACCCAAGAATTGTCGTGAATGACGACATCGACTTTGTCGCAATAACCAGCGAGCGCTTCGTCAACGGAGTTGTCCACCACTTCGTAAACCATGTGGTGAAGACCGGAGCCGTCGTCGGTATCGCCAATATACATACCAGGTCGTTTGCGAACAGCAGAAAGACCTTCCAGGACTTTGATCGATGACTCATCGTAGACCGGCTTGTCGTTTTTCTTCATAGGACCAGAAGTTGGCGTCAAAGTATTCTCCACGATATTTCTCTTAGAATTGGGTGATTAGTCAAATTAGCCGGTAAAGCTTAGCACGCCATCAAGTTTTGGCACAGGCCCTAAAAATTGCTCAATGCACTTTGTTACCCGCAACAGTGCAGGCAACCAAACGCACGCGAAGAGCAATAAATCATATGCAGAATAATTAAGCGAAGCGCATGGTTACGCCCGCTCAAGGTGTGTTGCCAT
>CAZRSD010000046.1:9877-10721 GCA_964602645.1 uncultured Myxococcales bacterium | reverse complement strand
CGCGTTGAAGGTCAACTCCATGAAACCACCGTCGGCCGCGTCTTGCTTTACGAAATCGTGCCACGCGTCGTGCCGTTTACCAGCATCAATAAAGTACTCGGTAAGAAAGAACTCGCTAACCTCATCGATCGTTGCTACCGCTTGAAGGGGCAAAAAGAGACGGTGATCTTGTGTGATCGTTTGCGTACGCTTGGTTATACCGAAGCAACACGCTCAGGTATTTCGATCGCCATGGTCAACATGGTTATCCCTGCGAAGAAAAAGGACATCCTCGAACGTTGCCAAGGCGAAGTCGAAGAAATCACCAACCAATACGTTGAAGGTTTGATCACCTACGGTGAGCGATACAACAAAGTGGTTGATATTTGGTCGAAGGCTGCCGAAGAAATTGCCGAAGAAATGATGAAGGTGGTTTCGACCAGCGAAATCACGTCGGAAGATGGCAAAGAAAAGAAAGTTACGCCGTCGTTTAATCCGCTCTACGTTATGGCTGATTCCGGTGCACGTGGTTCGACCCAACAGCTTAAACAGCTCGCTGGTATGCGTGGTTTGATGGCTAAGCCCTCAGGCGAAATTATCGAAACGCCGATTACCGCGAACTTCCGTGAAGGCTTGACAGTACATCAGTACTTCAACTCAACCCACGGTGCGCGTAAAGGTTTGGCCGATACCGCGCTCAAGACAGCAAACTCAGGTTATCTGACGCGTCGTTTGGTTGACGTTGCGCAAGATTCGATTATAACCGAATACGATTGCGGCACGCTCGACGGTATTGAAATTACGCCGCTCGTTGAAGGCAACGACATCATCGAAGGCATCGGCGATCGTATTCTTGGTCGTGTGG
>CAZRSD010000046.1:0-9867 GCA_964602645.1 uncultured Myxococcales bacterium | reverse complement strand
TGAAGATGTGATCGATCCGGTCAACGGCGAAATTCTCGTCGAGTACGGTGCAGAAATCGATGAAGGTCTCGTGCTCAAAATCGAAAACGCCGGCATTTCACGCGTGCGCATTCGTTCGGTGCTTACCTGCCAAACCCGTCGTGGGATTTGCGTGCAGTGCTACGGTCGTGACTTGTCACGAGGACATCTCGTGAACGTTGGTGAGGCCATCGGTGTTATTGCAGCGCAATCCATTGGTGAGCCAGGAACCCAGCTTACCATGCAGACCTTCCATATCGGGGGTATTGCGTCGGGTGCGGCCGAAGAATCAAGCCACGAATGCCGTGGTGAAGGTCGTGTCGTGTTCGAAAACCTCGAAGTGGTGAAGCGTCGCGACGGTAAATTCGTTGCAGTTAACCGCCAAGGTGCGATCAAGATTGTCGACGATGCAGGCCGCGAACGCGAAACCTATCCAGCAGCGTACGGTTCTATCATCAACGTAGCGCAAGGCGAAGTCGTGAAGCCTGGCACGCGTCTCGTTGAATGGGATCCGTACTCAGCGCCGATTCTTACTGAAGCAAGCGGTATCGTGCATTTCGGAGACTTGGTTGAAGGTGTTACGATCGCCGAGCAAGTCGACGAAGGCTCAGGCCTCTCGCACAAAGTGGTGGTTGAAGGTCGCGATCCAAATGCGCGCCCACGCATTACCATCAAAGATCAAGCCGGCGTTGTGGTCCCGCTCTCGACGGGAACCAGCGTTGCGCGCTACATCCTTCCTGTTGGTGCCGTTATTTTGGTCAACGATGGTCAGCGTGCTGAAGCTGGCGATATCTTGGCTAAGGTGAGCCGCGAAGCTTCGCGTACGAAAGACATCACCGGTGGTTTGCCCCGCGTTGTGGAATTGTTCGAAGCACGTCGTCCGAAAGATCAAGCGGTCATCTCCGAAGTCAGCGGTACCGTTGCATTCGGTAAAGACACCAAGGGTAAGCGCAAGATTGTCGTATCACCTGAACTAGGCGATGCGCGCGAATACTTGATCCCCAAAGGCAAGCACATCCGCGTGCGTGAAGGCGACTTCATTCGTGCTGGTGAACCGTTGATGGACGGGTCGGTCAATCCACATGACATCTTGAATGTCCTCGGTGAAAAGGCCCTTGCGAAGTATTTGGTTGAAGAAATCCAAGAAGTCTATCGCCTGCAAGGCGTGCGTATTAACGACAAGCACATTGAAACCATCGTGCGACAAATGCTCCGTCGTGTGAAGATCAAAGATGCTGGCGACACGCGCTTCTTGACGGAAGAGCAAGTTGAAAAACAAGTTTTCGAACTTGAAAACGAGAAGGTGCTTCAATCTGGTGGCAGACCAGCTGTTGCTGAACCGTTGCTCCTCGGTATTACGAAAGCTTCGTTGTCGACGGAATCCTTCATCTCAGGCGCGTCATTCCAAGAAACCACCAAGGTTTTGACGGAAGCTGCGGTCTCGAGCAAAGTGGATTACCTGCGCGGCCTCAAAGAAAACGTGATCATGGGACGCTTAATTCCCGCAGGAACGGGCTTACCGAACTACCGTTATCTCAACGTACAGATTGAAGATGCGGGAGCTGTTGACGAGGGTGGCCTCATGGAAAGTGTGCCCATCGAACTTTTGGAAACAGCATAAAATGTCTGTCTTTGATAAAAACGACATAGCGATAGCACCAAGCGACTAGTCTTGGTATCTTAGGGCGGGTGCGCGGGTCTGGCGTTCAAATGGTGAGTGCAAGCGTCTTAGCGAGGGCGCGCGAGAAGAGCTCAATAGCGTTGTTATTGGGCGCGTGTCCATGAGCGTGACGAGCTAGAAAGAACAATTCCGGCTCGACCAATTCGAGTTCGCTCACCGCAAAATTTTGGTTTAGGGCAATCAGATCAACACGCGCATACACTGGCGTGGTCATCGTTGCGCCCGTGCCTATGAAATAAGCCTCGGGCAGTTGTGACATCGCGGTGTTGGCGACGTGTCTTGCCGTATCAGGAGGCGATAGGCTTACAACGCTGCCACCAAGCTCATCTTGCACGAGCCACTGCTTTGGCCCCGGCCTTTTCAATACGGCGTGGCTATAGACGCCGTCGAAATACACTAAAGACCATTCGCCAAGCTCTTCGATCGTGTTGGCATATGGCTGCAGTAAAAACCTGCGATTTTGCCGAAGCGCATTGATGGCGTCGCTATCGACATCATCTTCGCGGATAAAGCGCTTGAGATCCAAAGCCCCCGCGCCGATAGCTGGCTTGATGACGAATGGTCCGTGTGTTTTAAAAACCTGCCGAAAGTCTACGACGTCATTCTGCTCAATATACGAGGTGGGTATGACGCATGCTCCGGCATCTGCAAGGTGACCAAGATAGCGCTTATCGAGATTCCAACCCATGAGCTCCACGTCATTGACCATTGGCAGGCCGGCCGCTTTGATCGCGAGCATCCATTCGATGAATCGCGCGCATTGCTGCTCATTCTTCGAATAATTCCAGGGCGAGCGCATCACGAGTGCCGCGATATTGTTCTTGTGCAGGTATGCGGGTGTTGCTCCCCACAGTACCGGTACAACGTTGACACCGCGCGCCATCAAATAGTTTGCCGCTGCAAGGTCATCGTGAGTAAGGAGTGGATTTTCTGCGCTGGGAAAATATTTGGTGAGCGCGTCGCAGGTGACAAAACCGAGTTTCATAAGATTCCTGTCGTAGAATATCGCACGTCGCGAACACAATACAGGGTAAGAGGCAAAAGGGAAAAAATTATTCCTCACAAAAACGCCAGCTATAATTAGTTATCAGCACAACATCCTGGGGGAGCCTCGATGATTAGAGTTTTAGGAATGCGTCGTCCTTTACAATGGGTCGCACTTACGCTTTTCGCGTGGTCGGCACAAAGCTCGTCGGTGGACGAATCGCAGGCATTGCGTGCCGCCGTTAGCGTTGATTTAATCCGTCAGCATCAGCAAGCACTGCAAACGATCGCCGACAACAATGGTGGCACGCGCGTCGCTGGTAGCGAGGGTTATCGCGCATCGGTCGACTATGTCAAAGCGCGCATGGTACAAGCGGGTTACGTGGTGAGCCTCCAAGAATTTTCGTTCTATCGCAGCGAAGATAATTCAGCGCCAATTCTTACACTGCTTAGCACCGAGCAAAAAAGATATGTTGCAAACGTAGATTTTGCGTCGATGAGCGGCATCGGTTTTGGTGAAATTGAAGCTGAGGTTGAAGCGGTTGATTTGCAGATTCCTAGTCAAAATCCGAATCATTCGACGAGCGGTTGTGAACGCGCTGACTTTCGCGATTTTAAGCGCGGCAATATTGCGCTCATTCAGCGCGGCTCGTGCACGTTTCAAAGCAAGGCTGAAAATGCTCTCGCGGCTGGTGCAAGTGGCGTCATTATTTTCAACGAAGGTAATCCGGGGCGCGAAGGATTTATTGCAAGTCGCCTCAATACCTCGCTTGGCAGTCTACCGGTTATCGGCGCACGTTTTGCGGTTGGCGACGAGCTTCGTGCAGGACTTCTCAATGGGCCGTCGGGACACCGCGTGTTATTGCGCGTTGATGTTGTCGCGAAAGAATATTTTGTGCATAATGTGATTGCAGAAACTCCTGCCGGTGATGACACGCGCGTCGTCGTGGTAGGTGCACATCTCGACAGCGTTCAAGACGGTCCAGGCATCAATGACAATGGCAGCGGTAGTGCAAATAACCTTGCCATCGCTGAGCAAATCGCGAAGCTCACCATTGTTCCCAAAAACAAATTGCGCTTCATTTGGTTTGCCGCCGAGGAATTCGGCCTTCTTGGGTCGGAGCACTATGTCAAAGCACTCAATGATCAACAACGCCAACGCATTTTAGCAATGCTCAACTTCGATATGCTCGGTTCATCAAACTACGCACGCTTCGTGTATGACGGCGACAATTCGGCAAAGACGGAACTTTCGGCTCATAGTGGCCCCGATGGATCTGGTTATCTCGAGCATGTTTTCCTCGACTATTTTGGTGCACAGAATCTTGTTTCGCATCCAACGGCATTCAATGGACGCTCCGATTATGGTCCGTTTATCGAGCAAGGCATTCCTGCCGGCGGACTTTTCTCCGGCGCTGAAGGGTTAAAACCTGTGAGCTTCGTCGCTATTTACGGTGGCACGGCTGGTCGTGCTTTTGACCCATGCTATCACCAAGCATGCGATGATTTTCGTCGCACCGGTGAAACGCCAGAGACCGCGCTTGCGCTGCGTTCCATCGACGAACTTTCCGATGCGGCAGCTCATGCCGTGTTGCACGTTGCCAATTCGAGTCGAGAAATTCGCCCGCCCGCTCAGCGTGTGCCGGTGAGTTTTGACTTTGAATGGCGAGGTGGTCTCTTAATCAAATAATTTATCCCATTGGTGGCGCTCATGCATCGGAGCGTCGCCAACATACCGATTTTGCGGATGCGCGAACATAGAACGCCAGGTTTTGTTGTTGTAGACGGCATTATGTTTCAGCGCGTTGTTATAGTAAGTGTCTCACTCAGAAACGACGAGAATTTAGGACAACACCATGAGTCGCCTAGTAATTGCTTATGTATCAACCCTCATCAGTTTCGTGGTTATCGACGCTATTTGGCTGCGCGCTATCATGATGCCACTCTATCAACGCTACCTCGCGCATGTGCTTGCGCCTACGGTCACGCTGTGGCCGGTTTTGGTATTTTATCCCGTCTTTACCGCTGGTCTTTGCTTTTTCGTCGTCAATCCTGCGCTAACTCATGGCGCGCCACTGCTTGCCACGTTTGGTCGTGGCGTGTTTCTCGGCGTTTTGGCCTACAGCGCATATGACTTAACTAATCTTGCAACGCTGCGACAATGGCCCGTAGGTATAGCAGTCCTCGACATTGTGTGGGGGGGCATTGTGTGCGGTCTTGCAGCAGTACTAGGGGTGTGGTGTACCGCCCTCATGATGAAACCTTAAGACCGCATATCCAATCTTCTCAGCTCTCTGCACTCTGACTTACCGACGACATCACCACGGAAAGAACTTCCATGAGTCGCATGGCCTCGAGCGCATAGGAACGATCGCAGAGGTCCATGTACTGCAAGAAAAGTTGCGCAACATTTTCGTGGTTGCCTTCGTCATTGATTTTCATGTGCAGATTGACAAAGTCTGCTGACTTCTCAAAGCCACCGTCGACAAGCAGCTTCGCGATTGGATCGGTTTCTTCGTAGTTGTTGCGTTCAAATGCATCAACCGCCATCGCAAACGCTAAAAAATTGCGCTCCGCAAGATATTGCAGCACCGTCATCAGTGCTTTCGTTTGCAAACTGACTTCAATGTCGTCGGGATTATGGCCAAGATGCATCAGCGCTTTCTTGAGAATCGTATCGTGACCACGCTCGGCAGCCATAAAATCCTCAACCAAGGGTGTGGCCTGTCCCGCTATCATCATGGCAGGGCGCAGTGATTCTTGGCATTGCTCAGTAACGTAGTGATTTTGTCGCAACAGCCGAGCAACACCATCGCGAAATGCCTTGGCCCCACGCTTTCTGATGTTATTGAAAATATTTTTGCCGCGATCATTGGTGAGCAGTTCGAGCAAATGATAGCGACGTGTAATGCTGAAAATACTCTCAGGGTGAACCTGCCCGTCGAGTGTTGCGAAATCTAAGGCAGCTTCGTGATCCCATTCGAAAACACGGCGCGGTAATGTCGCAAGCAGGCGCTCAGCTTCGTCGCGCGTAAAGCTTGCGTTGTCGATGAGAACACTAAAGAGCACTTCGTCGAGTTCGGTAGTCAGATTGCTGAAATCGTGAATGTCGTGGCGGTCGAGGCCGATCGCTTTTTTTGGTGTTGGCAAGATATAAGTGAGCGGATAGTCATGAAAGTGACGAAAGAAGTCGTTTACCAACACCAAGTCGTCCGCGCAAAGGCTCCTGTCGTGAAGCTTGGTTTTGAGCCGCGCAATATTGCTTGGGTTAAAAGGCGCCGAGCTCGTGGTTGCTTCTAGCCACGGGGTTTTTACGGTTAACTCGCCCGGGTGCTTTGCATCGAGGGTAACTTCGTCATAGGGCCAATAGGTAAATGAGCTCATAATCGCCTCATAAATGCAGACTGCATCGCCGCATGTGAATTGAATCGATGCAGTTTGCAATTTATTTCAAACGCGTTAGAGCTGAACAACGTTCGGTGGCAAGCAGCTATTAATGTGAATGGGGAAATCGTGATCACGACGTGACTTTGCCGTAGTGAGCGAGATTTTTCCATCGGCACAGCCCTATTTCTATGATCTGGGTAAAAGTTTGTTGCATTAGGTGGTGGTTTCTAGAACTCGACACGATGCGCTGCCTGCGCTATGACATGCTGGAGCCCCTGGGGTAACGAGAAAGGTCACGGACAACAGTATGCGGCAATTGCTTGAGCGAAAGATTGGTGCGTTTGGTCTTGGCCACGTCGCTATTCCATTGTTGACAGTTATTGCAGCGCTGTATTTCACCGCGGCACAGGCTTTTACGATTGGGCTCTTGGCTGCAGTTACCGTCGGCAACCCGTACGCTGCACGTACAAAGCTGCTCTCCACAAAAATGCTCGCCTGCGCGATAGTGGGTCTCGGCTTTGGCATGAATTTGCGTGACGTGGCGACGGTGAGCATGAAGGGTTTTGGTTTTACCTTATGTGGGATCGTCTTGACCTACGGTGTCGGTAGACTGCTCGGTCGCCTGGTAAAAGCCGACACCAATACATCGACCCTCATCGCCGTTGGCACGGGCATTTGTGGCGGCTCCGCTATTGCCGCTGTCGCGCCGGTGATACGCGCGCGCCATAACGAAATTGCGGTTGCACTTGCCGTGGTGTTTGCGCTCAATGCGATTGCACTCTTTTTGTTTCCGGTGCTCGGGATGCGGTTTGAGCTGACCCAAGAACAATTTGGTTTGTGGGCTGCACTTGCTATTCACGACACCAGTTCCGTCGTGGGCGCGGCCATGCAGTTTGGTGATAAGGCCTTGGCGATCGGCACGACGGTTAAGTTATCGCGAGCGCTTTGGATTATACCCGTCGCTATGGTGCTGAGTTGGACGCATCGCAGCGAGGTTGCTGGCAAAGCCAAAAGGCCTTGGTTTATCGTTGGCTTCGTGCTTGCATCAGCAATGGTAACGTTGTTACCGTCGCTGTCTGCAACCGGCCATCTAATTGAGACGGGCGCACGCAGGCTCATGGTGGTGACGCTCTTTTTGATCGGGGCCTCGCTCACCAAAGACAGTCTCAAGGCAGTAGGCCTAGCCCCGTGGCTGCAAGGCGTTCTGTTATGGCTCTTGGTGAGCGCGGCAACGCTCATTGCGATCATGACGAATATTGCGTCGATCGATGTATAGGCTCTTAGCAAGGTGGCGCCAAAGAATTCCCAAAGATATCAAAGATGAACGTCGCGATGTCAAAGAAAGACCAACTCGAGAGCGAGTTTTTTGCACGATACGATCGCAAAAAAAGCCAGTTCGTGATTTGACAAGTTCTTGCAAATGCGAAATACAAGTGCCGGGATTTTAACTTCTTGCCCACTAGTTTTATCAGCTTTTTTATCAAACCAAGCTCGGATAAACTATTGGCTTCTATAGGCGAGTGGTTCTGCTCGTCGTCAGGTTGGAACGTTTTATATGAGAAATGAAGGTAGTGTCGAGGCAACGGATAAGGAACTGTCATTTGAAGAACTTCTCGAGCAAGAATATGGCCGTGATGAAGTTCAAGAAGGCGAGATCATCTCAGCCCATGTTCTGTCCGTAAATAAAGACTTCGTATTGGTTGATGTTGGCTACAAATCAGAAGGCCTCATCCCCACCCAAGAATTCCCCATGATCAATGGGGAGCCTCAGATCAAAGTTGGCGACAAAGTCGATGTTCTCGTCGAAGCTCGTGAGAACGAGTATGGTCACATGGTCTTGAGCAAAGAAAAGGCGGATCGCCTCAAAGTTTGGGACGAAATCTCTGCCGCCTGTGAGCGTGATGAAGTCGTCGAAGGTGTTATCATTGGTCGCGTTAAGGGTGGCTTGCAAGTCGACATCGGCGTTCGCGCATTTTTGCCGGGCAGCCAAGTTGATCTGCGCCCGATTCGCAATCTTGAAAAGCTCATTGGCGAGCGCTTTAAATTCCGCGTCATCAAATTTAACAAGAAGCGTGGCAATATCGTGTTGAGCCGTCGCGTCTTGCTTGAAAAAGATCGCGAAGAAAAACGTAAAGAAACCTTAAAGCACCTCAAAGAAGGCGCGGTCATGGAAGGCGTGGTTAAGAACCTCACCGACTACGGCGCCTTTGTCGACTTGGGCGGTGTTGATGGTTTGCTCCACGTAACCGATATGAGCTGGGGCCGTGTACAAAACCCCAATGGTCTCTTTGAAGTTGGCCAAACCGTTAAGGTGGTCGTGCTCAAATACGATCAGGAAAACGAGCGCGTCTCCTTGGGCATGAAGCAAACGCAAGAAGACCCATGGCAGATGGCACAAAAAGATTTCCCTGTCGGCGCACGCGTCAAGGGCAAAGTCGTATCACTCACCGATTACGGTGCATTCATCGAACTTAAGCCTGGGGTTGAAGGGCTCATCCACGTTTCTGAAATGTCGTGGACCAAGCGTGTTAAGCATCCGTCGAAGATTGTGAATATCGGCGACGAGGTTGAAGCATTGGTGCTCGATATCGATCAAGAGAATAAGCGTATCTCCTTAGGGATGAAGCAAGTTGAACCAAATCCATGGACCTTGCTTGAAGAAAAATACCCTATTGGTACGGTTATTCGTGGCGCGGTACGCAACATCACTGACTTCGGTATCTTCATCGGTATTGAAGAAGGCATCGATGGCCTCGTGCACATCAGTGATCTTTCGTGGACGCAACGTGTTAAGCACCCATCAGATATGTTCCAAAAGAACGACGAAGTTGAAGCCGTTGTGCTCAATATTGACGTTCCCAATGAACGGTTCTCCTTGGGCATTAAGCAACTTCACGAAGATCCATGGGGACGTATCCCGCAAGTCTATCCTCGTGGCGCACGCGTAACGGGTAAAGTGAGCAAAGTTACCGATTTTGGTGCCTTCATTGAAATCGAACCAGGTATCGACGGTCTTTGCCACGTATCTGAGTTCTCTGAAGATCATATCGACGATCCGCGCAGCTTCATTAAGCCAGGCGATATTGTCGACGTCATGATCATCGACAACGATAAAGAAGAACGCAAGATTGGCTTGTCGATCAAAGCGGTGAAGAAGGCAGAAAAAGGCCTCGACTATCGCGCATATTTGGCCGAACAAAATAATCAAGCCAGCAAGAAGGCTGGTGCCAAGAGCGGCTCAGGCATGGGCACTTTGGGTGATGCACTCAAAGGCAAATTGCCTCCACAAGCTGACGAGTAATTGTTATTGCATAATGCATAAAAGAGCGCGGGTGACCGCGCTTTTTTGGGTGCGCCGATTCAAGTCTGAAATGCAACATCAGCCAAATCTGAACGAGCCAGATTGCGAGACCTGGGTTTCGCTCGATGATTCATCTGCTAATATTCACGAATCAGCCATTTGAGCTCTACTGTGTTTATCGAAATCTACCTTGAATTAATTTCCTCGAATTTGGCAAACATCGAAATGGGGACACTCGCGCTATGGTGCGATGTACAGGTTTATAATGTCATTTGAAAATCTCGGTCTTTCTGAATCCATCGTTAAAGCAGTGCGTGAGAAGGGGTACAGCGTTCCTTCACCCATTCAGGCTGCATCTATTCCCACCGTCTTAAGGCGCGTGGATGTGATGGCGTGTGCACAAACAGGCACGGGCAAGACCGCTGGGTTTACCTTGCCACTCTTAGAGCGTATCTAAAAAGTCCAGGTCTCTAAAATATTGTCGATGGGTTTGAAA
>CAZRSD010000045.1:0-10780 GCA_964602645.1 uncultured Myxococcales bacterium | reverse complement strand
CACGCCCTTTTCATTCATGCCGGGTATGACTAGCAAGTTGGGAAGCGCTGTAAGGTGTGTTTTCATAATATTCGCCGGCTATTTTTATTACCAAAAAAAGACGAGCTGAATAAATAGCAAGTGATAAAAATAGATATGTAGCGAATAGCGAGAAATTAGGAGCGCCGCAAGTTTGAGCTGTCGAGCGCATGGCACTGTTGTGACGCGATGATTCAGCAAGAGCATGAAGACGGCGACGAAAACCGCGACGAGACCAGCACTATAGAAAATGCTCTCGAAAAAATGGATAAAGACTCCCTGAAAAACGCCGAAGATAATGAGTGATGTGGCAAGCCACCAAAAGGCGCCGCGCTCTTTAAGCGCGAGCAAGCGACCGGCGAATGCCACCAACAAGCCGAGAAAACCGTATTCAAGGTAACGATATACCGGCCACGAAAGATACGCGAGCAAGGCGAAGCCAAGGATGCGCATGACGAGATTCTGCTTTTTGACGTCGATAATCTGGAGTACGCAATGAATTAAGACGAAGGTCAATAAAATATTTACCCAGTAGCTGCCGGAAATTATGGTCCACGTATAGGAAAGAATCAGGCCGTACAAGGCGATAAAGGCATTTAAGCGCAATTTGCCGCTATAGCCTATCAAAAAATAAAAAATTGGCGCAGCACCGCGACCGAGCAGGCGTAAGGTTTGGTTGTTCATGACAACGCCAACATGGTCGAGTATCATCAACACCGTCGCTATGATTTTGAGCAGATCGTGTGTATTGAGGTCCCGACCATATCGGTACAGCAGATGATTCACTTCTATCTCCTCGGTGACGCCTTCCTAGTTGCTTAGCTTAGCCGTAACAATGTACACGTTAGCCACTCGTAGCCTCGATCAACATATGGCCCGTGTAAAATAACTCCACTTTCGTTCGAACAATTTTTGAATCCACCTCGAACTGCCGTAGATGACCTTTGTGCGCTTTTCAAACAGCTCGCGTTTGACAATTCCTATCCGCACATTGGCAGGGGGGCTCGTCTATTATTTTTAGACGCCATGCATAATAATGCTAATGTCTTCCTCTAAACGGAGTCATTATGCACAAAAAGAATATTCTCGTACCGATCGCAAGTGGCATTGAAGAATTGGAGGCTGTCACCATCATCGACGTGCTCCGCCGTGCGGGCGTAGGCGTGCGCGTGAGCAGCATCGAAGAGCGTGAAGTGACGGGGGCCAATGGTGTTAAATTGGTTGCCGACTCAGCATTTATCGATGAGGTTTTGGAAGACTACGACGGTATTGTCTTGCCCGGTGGTACCGAAGGCGCGAGACGATTTTTCGTGCACGCGGCGCTAAGCGATGCGATCAAACGTTTCAGAGATCAACAACAACTCGTCGCCGCTATCTGTGCCTCGCCCGCCATCGTGCTCGCGGGCATCGGCGTTCTCGACGGCAAAAAAGCCACGGGCTACCCTTCATTTAAGCAACACATCCCGCACTACGTCGATGAGCCCGTCGTTGCCGACGGCAATCTCGTCACCAGCCAGGGACCAGGCACCGCACTACGCTTCGCGCTCAAACTTGCGGAGATCCTCGCCGGCGAAAGCGTTGCGCGCGAGGTCAAGGCGGGCATGCTCGCGTGAGCGAACGGGCAAAATGAAACCGAACCCTACATGGCGCAACAAATCAGGTTGGTATATCAACCTCGTTCGAGGGCAACTCTATCTAATGCTCACCTGCTTCCATGTATTTAAGCTTGCCTTTATCCGCTTCGGTCAACCCTGGCCGCAATGGTAACGCGTCGGGTGTATCGAGCTTGTGCTTGTACACGCGCTCATCGCGTGGGAGGAAATTGGTTTGGTTTTCGTCGAGGTCGGCGCGCGTGCCGAGATCATACATAGGGAACAAGATGAACAGCGCAAGAAAGACCAGCGACGTCGACGCGATGACGGCGAAGAATTTGCTGTCATAGGCAAGATGCATGAAAAAGCCCATAACGAGCACGGCCTTGGTACCGGCGATCAGCAACGTTACCACCAAATTGAGCTTGCCGAAATCGTATTGGGCGAGGCTCACTGTTGCTGCAGTAAGCGCAATGAGCGCAAGAAAGACGCCCCAGTAAAGCCAGACCGAGTGTGGATGGGCCTTGGGCCCTTTTACCATCGCAACATTCGACATAGTTCATTCCTATCGCAAGTTAAGCGATCAAATAAAGCAAAGGAAACAAGAAGATCCAAATCACGTCGACCAAGTGCCAATAAAGGCCACCAAGTTCAAGCGGCAAATAGTATTGCGATGAGAAATCGCCTTTTATCGTGCGCAAGAGCAGCCACGTGAGCACGATGATGCCAATCACAACGTGAATGCCGTGAAGCCCCGTCATCAAGAAGTAAATGCCGAAATAGATGTGTGCTTGATCGGGATTTGAAATATCGCCGTTGCTAAAATAAATTCCGGGCAAAAGTCCGGCGTGGAACTTATGCGAGTATTCAAAATACTTCACCACCAAAAACGCTAAGGCACACGCAATGGTGACCACCAGATTAATGATCACCCTCTTATTCTGTTGCGCCGCATGAATGGCAAGCACCACTGTCAAACTTGAAAACAACAGCACGACGGTATTCAAGGCACCTAAACTCACGTCGAGGTATTGGTGTGCTTCCTTAAAAAGCGCGGGGTGCAAGAAGTTGAAGATGCTATAGGCAACGAAGAGGCCACCAAACAAGAGAATTTCGGTAGCCAAAAAGAGCCACATGCCAAGCTTGCCTGCCTCTACCTGTTGTTCAGGATAGGCAAAGTGATCGGCAAGAGGAAAAAGCGCTGAACCGTCTTTGTGAGTAGTAGCCATGTGTCGTCACCTTAAGCCTTTTGCCCATAGAAGCCATGCACTGAATGTGGCTCCTCGCCATATTCATAGGGCTCATGTCGATAGACAGGTTGCACGTCAAAATTATGCGCGATCGGAGGAGACTTGGTATGCGTCCACTCGAGTGTCGTCGCATGAAATGGATTTACTGGCGCAGGCACACCCTTAAAGAGCGAATGAATCCAGTTGACCAGCACCACCAAAAAGCCAACGCCCAACAAATATGAACCGATGGTTGATATTTGATGCATGAGCTGAAACTGATCAAGATAGCTGTAATAGCGACGCGGCATACCTTGGGAACCCATGATAAACTGAACGAAGAAGGTGAGGTTAAAACCGGCAAACACCAAAAATGCGCCGAGTGCACCTACCTTTTCATTGTACATCTTGCCAAACATTTTCGGCCACCAGTAATAGACACCGCCGATAAATGCCATGAACGTTCCGCCCACCATCACGTAGTGAAAGTGTGCCACGACGAAATAGGTGTCGTGCAGGTGAATGTCGACGGAGAGCACGCCCAAGAACACGCCGGTTAAACCGCCGATCGCGAACAAGAACAAAAACGATAGAGCATCGGCGTCGTGAGTGAGATCGATCCACGAAACAGCGTTGCAAGCCAGTTAAACATCTTGATGCCCGACGGTATCGCCACCAAAAACGTGAGCGCCGAGAAGATCATGTTGATGAGCGGCGATTGCCCCGAGGCAAACATGTGGTGGCCCCACACCAAAAAGCTGATGAGCGCAATCGCAATTGATGAGTAGGCGATCAAACGATAGCCGAAGATTTTCTTTTGGCTGAAGGTCGTGATGAGCTCAGAAATAACCGCCATGCCCGGCAAGATCATGATGTACACGGCCGGATGCGAGTAAAACCAGAAGAAGTGCTGAAACAACACCGGATCACCACCGAGTGCTGGGGTAAAAATACCAATACCAACGACGCGTTCAACGATGATGAGCGCAAGCGTAATGCCGAGCACGGGTGTCGCCATCACCTGAATGATACTCGTTGCATAGATGCCCCACACAAAGAGCGGCATGCGAAACCATGTCATGCCTGGCGCGCGCAATTTATGGACGGTGGCGATAAAGTTGAGGCCGGTAAAGATCGACGAGAAACCGAGAATAAATGCGGCCGTCACCATCATTACGACTTTGCCCTCAGCTGAGGTTGAGTATGGTGCGTAGAAAGTCCATCCGGTGTCGATCGCGCCGAACAAGATCGAGCACACGGCGAGCAGTGAGCCAAACACGTAAATGTAATAGCTCATGAGATTGATACGTGGAAACGCCACGTCTTTCGCGCCGAGTTGTAACGGCAACACAAAATTACCGAGTGACGCCGGGATGCCGGGAATAATGACCAAGAACACCATGATCGCGCCGTGCAGGGTGAAGAACTGGTTATAGGTCTTCGCTTCAATGAAGGTCTTGGTGCCGTTTAAGAGTTCGGTGCGCAACAGCAATGCAAAGAGCCCGCCGATCATGAAGAAGAAAAAGATCGACACCAAATACATGACACCGATGCGCTTGTGATCGAGCGTGAGCGCCCAGGACCAAAAGCCCCGTTTCTCGTTGAAATAGTTGGCGCCCACGGCGGCCGTATTACTGCTCATGAAAAAACCTCACATCCCTCTTTAAAACGATCTAGCCTATCCGTTTGATAGCGATTTAATAAATGCGATCAAGCCCGAGATATCTCTTTCACTCACGCGCCCCTGAAACGTGGGCATCACCGGCGCAAAGCCCTTGGCGACGTGGCGAGTTGGCTCAAGAATCTTGGTCTTAATATAGTTGTCGTCGATCTTCATTTGTGTGCCGTCGCTTAAGACTTCCATCTTGCCGTAGGCGCCCTTAAAGGACGGACCGATCCTCAGGGTGCCGTCGAGTGAGTGGCACGCGACGCAACCCAATTTCGTATAGAGCTTCTCACCCAATTTGGGCAATGGTATCTCTTGGTCTTGCGCCTTTTGATTGTCGACCCACGTATGATACGCGTCGCGCGGCATCACGATGATCTTCGCCAACATCTGGCTATGCAAATCACCGCAGTACTCAGCGCACAAAACCGGGTATTCACCAACGCGATCGGCTTTGAACCATAGCGTCGAGTAACGCCCTGGCACCACATCTTGCTTCACGCGCAAATTGGGTATGTAGAAGCTGTGAATCACGTCTTGCGACGTCATGATGAGTTTGATGGGGGTGTCGACGGGAACGGCAATGACCGCACCAACGCCCGCAACATTGATTTCTTCCTGAGGATAGTCAACCGACCATTGCCATTTCTGCCCGATGACTTTTAATTCCTTCGAATCGTGGGGCGCCACGAACATGTCCATGTATTGCCAAAAGCCCCACGCAAACAGCACGGCCAAATAGAGGAACGGCACAAAGGTCCACAATGACTCAAGCCAAAAATTGTGATCCTTTTGCGACACCGCGCGCTGTTGTGGCGTTATTCGTCGGTATTTGATGACGATCCAGATCAACGGCACGATGACGAGCAAAAACAAGATGGTGCAACTTATGATCAAGAACCAATAGAGATGGTCGATTTCGCTCGCATGGGCCGATGCGCCGATGGGCATCACACTGAACAGCCAATCTCTCGGCACTATCATTTTTAAAAGTTCGTTCAGATTATCCATGGTTAAACCCAATTTGTCTTTACAAAGTCAAAGCCTTCATGCGTCTTTTTTCTTGCCGAAAATAAAACAACAAGACCAAGCCTAAAATAATTACCGTCAAAACCCCGCCTAAACGCATCACGCCAAAAATATAGACGCCATACCGATGCGAATCGGGATTGTAATGAAAACAACTAAGCAATACGCGATCGATGAAGGAACCTATTTTGCCAGAGGCTGCTTCAGACAGCGCAAGCTTCACATCGGTCGGCGCAAAGCTAATGCCAAAAAGCGTTCGTGATAACACACCCTCCGGCGACAACACAAAGAACCCGGCGCCGTGGGCAAACTGATCAATTTTTTTATCGAACTCGTAGTTAAAACCAACCGCGTCGGCGAGACGTCGCGCTTCTGTGGCCGTCGTTACGTGAAATTGCCACCAGTCAGCACCCTCTTGTGCATTCATGGCGCTAAGATAGGCTTTCTGCTTCGCCTTCGCGAGATTGGCTTGCTCACGTTCATCGATGCTTATCGACACAATGCGATAATCGTCACCGGCCTGAAAACTCACCGCTTTGAGTGATTCCACGAGGCCATTTAACACGAGTGAGCACAACATCGGACAGCCATAATAACCCAAGGTCAAGATGACGGGCCGTTTATCGTCGGTGTTGAAATACGACCCGAACACTATGGCCTCGCCCTCGGCATTCGTCAGCTGCACGTCAAGGGGCACGTTCGCGCCGGCCCTGTCTTCGATTTGCGTGTGTTCAAGTTCTTTGAGCACGCGCAGTGAACCTTCGCCCTCGACACGCGGTCGGGCATCAAATACGTTCGATGAACTTTTCGCGTTCTCGTCGCTCGCATTGCCTTTGGCTAAAAACCGCACGCTGAGCACAATTAGGCCCACGGCGATTAATCCCATAGATGCTAATGCAAAGCGCGCGTTCATGTTAGTCCGCCCTACGCACGTCGTTCACGAAACGCTTCATCGCCACGTCGATGGGCACATAGTTTTTGCCGTCGAGAATGCCACGTTTGCCGGTCAATACACTTTGCTGTGCAAAGGTATATGACATCGCTTCTTCGGTTTGAACCATGCCGATCTTTTCCGCCCTTTCGTAATCGACGCTAAAGCGATACATGATGGTCAAACCAATTATGGTTGCACCAAGCATCAAACCGAGCACGATGAAGTAGGACAAAATGTGGCGATTAACTTTGCCACTGACGTCGCGCTCAGCCGCGATATGGTAGTCATGCGTTGCCATAAACCCTCGCTAACAATTCTCAAAGGCCAACGATTCAGGAAGCCGCGGATCACCGGCCGCAACAATTTTGCGACGACAAAACACCAAGAGAAAGCATCCAAACACGAGCGACAACATACCCACCGTTGCCAGCACATCACTGAGGCTGATATGTAAATGCGGTGGACCACCATCTTTAACGGCAGGGTCGCTATATGCGGGAATGATCAGCCAGTAGAGGTCAACCACGTGGACCACAATGACCCATAAGCAGTTAATGGTGAGAATGAGCTTCACGCGCTTAAGCGCACGCGACATCAAACCAAAAAATGGAATGAAGAAATTGATGACGGGTAAAGCCCAAGAGATGACATCCCAACCGTGATGAAGTCGATGGGTGTAGAACTCAATTTCTTCGGGTACGTTACCATACCAATAAAGCATGAACTGGCTGAAGGCGATGTAGGCCCAAAATACGGTGAAGCCAAACATCAACTTGCCCAAATCGTGAAAGTGGTCACCGGTGATCACGCCGCGTAAAAACCCTGCGCGCTGCAAAAGCATGATCATTAACGTCGTGAACGCCAGCGCAAACAACATGCAGCCGGCAAAGAAATAGACACCAAAGATGGTTGAATACCAATGCGGCTGCAGCGACATGATCCAGTCAAACGCTGCAAACGTCAGCGTCAAACCAAAGATGATGATGGCCGGCGCACTTACTGCTTGCATGCTTTTGGTAAGCCCAAATTTGCCGCCGTCGTCCTGGGATATCGACACGCGATAAAACCACACGCCGATGACCGCCCACGAGAGCAAATACGCAAACGAGCGCATCAAGAAAAATGATTCGTTCAAATAGCCGACTTTCTTCTCGAGCACCGCATCGATATGGTCAGCATGTGTCCATGGAAAAATGTCGTGTGACATGAGCGCGATCGGCAAGAAAAGAATGATGAAGAGCGGCATCAGCGCTATCACCGACTCAGGAATGCGACGCACCACGACGGACCAACCCGCTCGCGTGACATGCTGAATGAGCACGAATGCCATCGCACCGAGGCCAAGGCTTAACGCCGTGATAAAGGCGAAGAGATAACTATACATGGATCGGCCCGGATCCACGTTGTACAATGTCGACCAATACAAAAGACACAAGAGGCCGCCCAAACCAAACACAAGTGGCAGCTTATACAGAAGCGAGCTCTTGGGAATATGCAAGCCTTCGGGCAAATTTACCTTTGGGTCCACCACGACGCGCTCCTTTTAATCCATTCACCATCCATGTCTTGGCTCATTTGCAAACTGCGAATATAGGCTATTACGGCCCAGCGATCGCGCGGGCTCATCATGTGCTTGTAACCTTGCATGGTTCGTATTCCGTTCGAAATCACGTCGAAGTAGTGGCCCGGCGTGAGGCCATACATATATTCACTGTGGAGCGACGTGGGTTTTACCAAAAGCCGTTTACCAACGAGACCACCGCCATCGCCCACGTGCGCATGACAGGCGGCGCATGTTCGATCAAACATGATCTGGCCGCGCTTAAGAAATGCTTCGTCGAGCACAACGCCGGTCGGAAACGACGTGGCAAGCTCGTTATTAACTTTGCCCAAGTAGAAATGCTCATCTTCCTTCAGATGCCCACGCGCGATCGTCCCCGCGATCGGCGAACGCATGTATTGCCCGTCGTCAAAAAAATCGCTCTCCCGATACGGACGACCTTTCTCTTGGGTATCCATGTTGGGGTTGAGATGTATGGGTGGGTCTGCCGTCGTATAGCCGCGACAACCCATTTGCGCGTTTAATAGTCCCACCATCGCGACTGTGGCAAGGAGCATTCGCATACCCGCCTTCCTAGCCATGATGAGCCTCCACCACCGTGACATGGACAGCTCCGGTTTTTTCTAAAAACTCAGTGACACGCGCACGGTCATAACGCTTATCGCGCGCTTCGATCAAAACAAAAAAGCGATCGTCAGTTGCTTTGGCAAACCGTGCAACGTCGAAGAGCGGATGGTGATAAGTTGGCATGCGGTTTAAGAAAAACATGCCAAATACCGCCGTGAGACCGCTAAAGAGAATTGTCACTTCAAACGTTACGGGGATAAATGCAGGGATACTAAACGTAGGCTTACCGCCGATATTGAGGGGCAAATCGTACGCGGAGGTCCACAGCATGAATGTCATCGCAAGCGTTGCACCTGTTACTCCCGCGCACAACACCAGCCACGGCAAATAACTTGGTCCAAGTCCCATCGCTTTGTCGAGGCCGTGAACCGGAAACGGCGTATATGAATCAAAGCGCCGAAAACCAAAATCACGTATTTGCTCGCACGCATGATAAATAGCAGCAGGCGACTCGTATTCAGCAAGGAGGCCTATTTCTTGTTTCACTTCTGCCATTTCATTTCGCTCCACATCGTTCCTTGCGCATAGGTCGATATTTCCTTGCTTTACCTACGTGCTCCTAAAGTCGACAAACTCAAAAAATCACGGTCACCACCGCACCACCATTAATGATGCGCATGGGGATTGGCTTCCTTCATCACGCCTTTCACCTCGGCCATGGCGATGACCGGTACTTTCCACACGAACAATAAGAAGAGCGTAAAAAACAAACCGAAGGAGCCCACCAAGAACAAAAAGTCAAATTTGGTCGGCACGTAGTAGTGCCACGACGACGGCAAGAAGTCGCGATTGAGTGACGTGACCGTGATAACGAAACGCTCAAACCACATACCGATATTGACGAAGATCGAGATGATAAAGCTCGCCGTAATACTGGTGCGAATCCGTCGTGACCAGAACAGTTGCGGTGTGATCACGTTGCAGGACACCATGATCCAATACGACCATGCATAAGGGCCGAAGGCACGATTGATAAACGCGAACGACTCATATTCGTTACCGCTATACCACGCGACAAAAAATTCCATGGCATAGGCGTAACCGACCATGGTTCCCGTCACCAAAATGATCTTGTTCATGTTTTCGATGTGCTTCATCGTCACAAGATCTTTGAGATTCAACCACTTTCTCGCCGGCAACATCAGCGTTTGCACCATGGCGAAACCGCTAAACACGGCGCCAGCAACAAAGTACGGCGGAAATATCGTCGTGTGCCAACCAGGCAGCTGCGACACGGCAAAGTCGAAGGACACCACGCTGTGCACCGAAAGCACCAACGGCGCCGACAATGATGCAAGCAAGAGATAGGCGCGCTCGTAGTTGACCCATGCGCGCATCGATCCGCGCCAACCCATCGAGAAAAGTCCGTAGGCGATTCGCGCAACTCTTGATTTAGCGCGATCACGCAACGTGGCCAAATCGGGGATCAAGCCGACCCACCAGAATAGAAGTGAGATGGTAAAATAGGTACCAACAGCAAAAACGTCCCACAGCAGTGGCGAGCGAAAGTTCGGCCACATTTCCATTTGATTGGGCAACGGAAACAACCAGTACACCGTCCAAAAACGACCAACGTGCACACCTGGAAAGACCAAGGCGCAAACAACGGCGAATACCGTCATAGCCTCGGCGTAACGGTTAATACTGGTTCGCCATTTTTGACGAAACAAAAACAAAATGGCTGAAATGAGCGTCCCTGCGTGACCGATACCGACCCAGAACACGAAGTTGACGATATCCCACGCCCAATACACCGGAGCCGCATTTCCCCAAATACCGACGCCCGTCCAAATCAGCCATGCGATACCACTCAAAAACGCGCATAACAAGATCGCCGCGCACACGAGACCAATTCGCCAACCGATATGCATCTGGCCAAAGCTGCGCTCAGCCGGCAAGCACACGATATTGGTAATATCGGCAAACCTATGCGGACCGCGAACGAGATTTTCTCGCTCGACGACCGATTCAGCAAGAACGACGTCGCCACGATGAAGACCATTGCCTTCATGCGAACCACGACCGCCAAAGTCTACTTCCCCTGTTCTTGTTGCCATCTATGCCACCAAATCAGGATGAGGATTACGAAGCATGGTCAGATAACTGGTGCGCGGCCGTGCATTG
>CAZRSD010000044.1:0-10967 GCA_964602645.1 uncultured Myxococcales bacterium | reverse complement strand
TCACTCGCCTTGATCAAGAGCTCTCGCTCTTCAGGTAAGGTGAGCGCATGGCCGTAGTTCTTGAGCGTCGCGGTTGTAACGACGAGGCTATGCTCAGCTTGTGCCTTAGCCAAAATTGTCGCCATGCGTGCATGACCGTACTGAACATAAAACACAGGATTGTCGTGCGTGTTTTTGGTGACGACGTCAAGGTCAAGGTCGAATTGCGTCGAGTTTGAGCGCATCAAAAACACAAAGCGCGCAACATCTTTGCCGACTTCATTGATGAGGTCATCGAGACCAACAACTTCGCCTGCGCGTTTGGAGAATTTCACCTCATGGCCGCCCTTGATGAGCCGCATCATTTGTACGACCACGAATTTGAGCTTATTTACGTCGTGACCAAGCGCTGCCATGCCCGCCTTGATACGGCCGATGTGCCCGGCGTGATCGCCACCAAAAACGTCGATGATAATGTCGTAGCCGCGAAGATACTTGCGATGATGATAAGCCAAATCTGCGGTGAGGTAGACGAAGCGTCCGTCGCGTCGCTTAATGATGCGATCTTCGCTGTCACCAAATTGTGTGGTTTTGATGAAGAGCCCGCCTTCTTGCAAATGAGCAAATTTGGCGGCTTTGCTGGCTTCACGACGGGTCTTTTCGCCATCGCCGCGGGCTACATCAGCTTCGTACAACATGTTGCGCGCGTCGTAAGCTTTGACCACCTCATCGAGCGCGCCGCTATCATGCAGATCGTGCTCGTAATACCAATTATCGATTTCAACGCCGGCCGTATCGAGCGAGCGTCTGATGACGCTGAGATTGTAGTTGACGCCGAATTCCGTGAGCGGCTCGAGCCATTCACTCTCCGGCGTGTTAAGGAATCGATCGCCGTGAAGGTCTTTGAGTGCCTGCGCGATGTCTTTGACATATGCACCAGGGTATTCGCCCGCTTCAATTACCACCTGCTCACCAAAGAGTTCGCGGTAGCGTTTGTGGATGGTGCGCGCAAGCGTGTGCACTTGGTTGCCGGTGTCGTTGACGTAAAATTCTTTGGTGACATCAAAGCCCGCTGCGTCGAGCAAGCGCGCAAGCGCATCCCCCGCAAACGCACCGCGCGCATGGCCAAGATGGAGGCCGCCGGTAGGATTTGCCGAGACAAACTCAATGAGCGCCCGTTTGGGCGATGCCTCGATCGTGCGTCCGTAATTGGCACCGCGTGCTGCGATGTCGAGAATAATCGAGCCGGTCGCCTCATCGGTGAGAAAGAAATTGATGAAACCAGGCCCGGCAATTTCAATCGTGCGAAAAAGCTTGTGCTCATGACTGAGGATTTCTTTAAGGCGCTCGGCAATAACGACGGGCGGTTTGCCTGCCGACTTCGCGAGGAGCAAGGCGATGTTGGTGGCGAAGTCACCATGACTTTTGTCCTTGGTGCGAGTCGTTGCGATCTGACTAACGACGTTTTGGTCAAGATGGGTAAGATCGCCCTGGTCACGAAGCACACGAATGGCTCGCTCAATATGCTCCTTAATTTTTTCTTTGATCATGACCCTACCTAGCGTTCTGCTTAATTCGGCTGAACCATACTAGAAGTGGCCCCAAAACTCCATCCGCGTCGCCCTAAAATCTTGCGACGACGCTATCCTTGTCGTCCCGCAGGTCGCCCTGCCTGGTTGCAGACTTTCCCCGGTCCTTGCGGTCGCGAGGTCTTACGCCCGCCCTGTCAGAAAGTAGATCAATGGTGAATCGCCGAGGTGCTCAATCACGAGGTCGAGGAGCGTATTAGTCAAGAGCCGTTTTTGAACCGATTTTCCCGAGTCGATCCATTCATAATCCTCGATAATTTGGTCGGTTATGAGGTCGACTTCGGCATAAAATTGATATTTAAGGCGCCTTAAAGCCTGCGGTAAAAAGACATTGACGTCGCCGAGCAGCTTGCCATTTTCTAATACCAATTCCATCACGGCTTCTGAGAGGCTGTTGACGCTGAATTGCGAAAAATAGTCGATACAAATACCGCTCTCCTCGATGAGAAAGATCTCATTGCCTACGCCATCACGATGGCTCAGGTAGAGAAAATTTCGATGATAAAAAATCTCATCTGTGCTGGCAAAGCTCTCAGCCGAGATTTGGTATTTGTTTTTGATAATCTCGAGGTCGCGCGGGTATTCCTTGCCGTGAAACACGATGGCTAGATGATCGCGACCGGTTGGTCCGTAGCTCAACATGTGCCCATGGAAGAGATCGTGGGGCGTAAGACGCATGCCTGGCACATGGGCCGCTATGCGCGTGTGTAAGGCGACAAAGAACTCGTTGCACGCATCATCCGCAAAGCGCCATGGTTTACCGCCGAGGCCATTGCTGCCCCAATTGCCCACGCGCTTTAAGATGTGCGCATCGATAACGCCATCGCCGCTCTGCAATGATATCAAGCATGATTTAGGCAAAGCCGGGAGCGTTGCCACTGCATTATCGACAATGGGTCGTGCGCATCCATCTTCAAGCATGGCGGTAAGCACATCTTCAGACGTGGTCACGACGGTTGCATTGATCTTAAGCGAAAGCGCAAAAAATCCCAACACCATTAATAGTGGCGATCGCATCACGAACCTCATTTGTATTGCTATATGCGTGATAGTCAGCGGTACAGCCATTTGGCGCATGCGAATATAAAATCTCACGACGTGTGAATCGCACTCATGCATGTCACAAAAATTTTTCTGACGCGTGCACGATTTGCTGCATGCGAATTGTGCAATTGCTAAAAGCCACTCGCGGAAAAATTTCTCGGGGGGGCTTGAATATGCAAATGCGCACAGTGCATCTTTTGGCAGGATTATCTTTCTCGTTATTTTTTGGACTCGCCTGTTCGTCGCCAAAAAGTCGATCGGCAATGCCAGTCTCAGGAAAATACGAAACGGAAGTTCTTAAGCCAGAAATTATCCATAAAACCCAGGAAGAAGGTGTGAGCATTGCCAGCACATCGCTTCCGCCAGATCCGGTAACGCCGATAGCGCCCGCTCCAGCGGTTGCAGCAGCCATAGTCGATCCAGCGATAGCGGGTGCACCACTCATTCCCCCACCACCTGAGCTCCTCTTGCATGATTCAATAGTTGATGGCGGTGACTTTCACGATGACGATGATCACGACGTTCAAGAAGAAGTCGAAGAAATTCTCTTTGTCGATGAGTTCAACACCGGTTTTGATGTGGGCACCGACGACGAAAAATGGCTCTATTTTTCCTCCCCTCCATTTGTCGGCAACGATGGCATCGAAAGTGTTTCAAACGGCATTTTGTCAGTCCGCTCGTCGGGCACCAATGCCATGACCAGTGAGCCTGAGTTTACCCTCACCGTGCCGCAAGAAGTTATGCCGACGGATACTCCAGGCTCTCTTGACCACGTCAAATGGCTCGTGTTCACCAACAATGTCAACGCAGAAAACAGTGTGCCCGGCTATGAAGCAGTGCCAGGTAAAGAACTCATATGCGAAACGTGGATTCGCGGGCAGACCTTTGGCACAAGCGGCCATCCATTCGGCGTCAATGTTTCCGATCCTAATGACCCGCGGCTCGCAGCCTTCGCGGTGAAAGGCATCGATCTTGAGACCTTTATGGTATTCGACTTCTTTCTCACCAACGACAAGATCTATGCACTTTATCAACGTTTGCCCTTTGGTCGCACCATGTCAAACAACTACGCATCTTTTACCTATCTGAAGGAAATTAGTTCGCGCTCAACAACCAATTTCCATCATCTAGAAATCGCCTATGACCGTGCACGGGGAACGGTGCGTTGGTTAGTCGACGACGTCGAGGTCTTCAAAGTCACGGCCATCGGCAAGCGCCTTAGCGACAACCTGATGACGCTCAATTACGGCGGTGATGAGCCCACTAATTCGTTGGTTTTGAACCAGCTAAACTGTGGTCTTGGTCATTTCACGTTGCTCGACGCATTCTTGCCTTCGCACGTTGCGCTCGTACGACTTTCAACGGCACCTAATTTCTATTTCCATCCTCTTACCGATGCCCCGCTTTCGTTCTTCGACGAACTTAGCCTGGCGGGTAACCGGCTGTTTGGCCAGGGCGTAAAAACCGAAGTCAAAAAGTTCCAAGTCAAGTATGTAAGCTTTGAGTAAGAGTCTGCGACACAACATAAAGAAAGCCGCGCATTTTATAGCGCGGCTTTCTTGTTAGCCTCGAAGGCGTTGTTCGTAACACTGGTCGCCATTGAACCTGAACTCCTGGGTATCCGTTGCTAGGTACTAATTGTTGATTGAGCATATGGAGATTGGGTATGCGCGCATATTTAGTAAATATTTTTTTGCTATTCGTCATTTGTCAGTCAGCATCGGCTGTCGAAATTGCGGTGAACATCGGGGAAGTAAAGAGAGAAGAGGAAAAAAAGCCTGAGCTGCCCGCGTTGCCGTCATTGACCATTAGCGTCGTGAATCTTTCCTTCCTCGACATGACTGTCGCAGTGAAGGCGTCGGAAAAAGATAGTCAGACCCACGTCATCGTCGTACAAAACACGGTTGCTAAAAATACTTCGATGACGCTCGGCAAATATTTCTCGCCCCTTCCAGACGCCGTGTTTAAGCTGCAAGAATATTCGATTATCTTCACCTACGTGGGCCTTCCGAGCCAACGGCTTGATTGCACATTGCCAACAGCGTCGCCACCTGAAGACCAAACCGCAGCGCCGGCTGCCGGCGCTGCCTCAATGCCTGATATCAAAAAGTCGATCAGCATTTTCGTCTATACGCCTTCGGACATGTTGTGGCCGAAATGCATCATGTACTTCGACAGCTAACTAACTACGGCATCACCGGCGGCGCGGTTGGGGGCTGCACTTGCTCGATTTTAATTTCGAGCTTAAAGATACCGCCATCGTCGGCAGCGTTGCCCTTAAAGCCTAAATACCACATGCCATTCTTGTCCTGTGCAGCACTCAAATAGCCGTCCTTCACCACCGACGGGCGATCGTTGAGGAAGCCACCCGAGCCGTCGACGGCTTTTTCATAGTCGGCTGTCTCAGCACGAACATCGCCTATCATTTTAGCGGTGATGAGATGCCCTTTGCCTTCGGTGACTTCCATCATCTTTCCTTCGCTATCCATGAAGATAAGCCCCTTCTGCGTCGTGATGATGGCGGCGAGTTTGGTCCTTTCGCGTTGCTTAAAGCGCTCCGGCGAAATGGTGTCGACACTCAACCCCATGCCTTTGCCATAATGCTGCCACGTGGCCGTTTTTTCGCTCATGTCGAGCACAGCGTAGCCACCATTATTGTCGCTCGTTGATTTCAGGCCCACCACGAGCAATTTGTCGTCGATGAGTTGCATGGTGTTGATGTGATCGTTTTTGGTGGTGCCATCGAGACGAAAATCATCGGGCTTGTAGATCGCCTTGCCGCTATCATCGAGAAATTTATTAGCGACACCAACGTCAGCTTCTAGCACGCGTTTGATGCCATCTTTGTCGGCGAGGAGGAGGTTGCCTTCCTTATCTTGGGTTCTCGCCAAAATTTGTGTATCGAGTTTAGTACCACCTGCTTTCATAAGGGAGTTGTCCCAAGCAGGAGCCGCATAATTATCAACTTTTGGGGGTTCTTGGTAGGTGCGGAAGAGCACTCTTTTCGCAACAATGCCAGCGGGAAATAAATAAATGAACTGGCTATTGTCTTTCTTCGTGACGACGAGAGGATTAAAGAAGCCAGCTTTGAAATTGTTGACCCTCTGAACGTAGTGCGATGCATTTTTTACCCCAAAGCCCTTAAGCACAACGAGTCCGCCATCGCCTGACGTCGTGAACACGAGGCCTTTGTCATAAGGTGCAAAGCCCTCTACTTTCTTTGTGGTAAGGTCATCGAGCCTCGCTCTCACAGCAGCATTAGGCACTTCGTTCCACTTATCGAGCCCGTCGTTCCACAGCCCCTTTTCTACCTCGAGAACTTTCAGGCCCTCAGCTTGGTCGGAAACGACGTAGACAAATTCACCATCCCCCGACGACACAATGCCCTTTAAATGGTTCGAATCCATTTTGTGCGTATTGTCTTTGGCGAGTTTGGTAAGGGTATAGGTGGTCACTTGCTTGTTTGGTTTTTGTTCGGCTTCGGGCTTACCGTCTTTGCACGACGCAAAGACAAATAAACCGCTCAAAATTACGATTAGGTATTTCATAGATGTATCCGCCATGCACCTCGAGTAATAATGTGAGGTTCGCTAATTACCTAACGATTATTCAGGGCGATGCAGGCGCGCAGGCGCGATCTCAGGGCTTTTGCAACGCGATCTGCCGGGCGATGGCGATGCCATCCATGGCGGCGCTCATGATGCCGCCCGCGTAACCTGCACCTTCCCCGCACGGGTAGAGCCCCGGTAAATTGGCGTTGAGCGCCCTCTGGTCGCGCATTACGCGCACGGGACTTGAGGTTCGCGATTCAACGCCCACCAAAATAGCCTCGTTGGTGATGTAGCCGGGCATCACCTTGTCGAATTGGCGAAGCGCGTCTTTCAAGCGTTCAGCGATGGGCAATTGGGTTATTGCTAAGACCTCGTGAAGGTTGACGGGATTGAGCCCTGGTAGATAACTCGTCGCCGGTAAATCCTGCGAAACGCGGTCTTTGATAAAATCTACGACCCTGTTTGCGGGCGCTACGAGCCCGCCCCCGCCGGCCTTAAGTGCGTATGCTTCGAGCTCTTCTTGTAGGTCGATCCCGCCGGTTGGCCCCCTAAAGCCTCGCTTCACGACGTCTTCGATGCTGATCGCAACCACGAAGCCGGAATTGGCGTAGGCCGAATCACGTTTTGATAGACTCATGCCGTTGATGACAAGACCACTCTTCTGGGTAGATGCAGGTACGATCCATCCGCCGGGGCACATGCAAAACGAAAACGCGCCGCGTCCGTCGGCAGGCGTATAGGCCAGCCGATAATAGGCGGGTGGCAATTTTTCATGCCCTGCCCATTTTCCGAATTGCATCTGATTGATGAGCGCCTGCGGGTGCTCGATGCGCACGCCCATAGCAAACGGCTTGGCCTCAAGCAGAACACCGTGGCGCGCAAGCATGGTGATGACATCACGCGCAGAATGCCCTGCTGCAATGACCACACTGCGCCCAACAAACTCGTTGCCATGCAACGTACGAACGCCGCGCACGCGGGCCGTTTCGACCAAGAGATCGACCACACGCGCGCCAAAATGAAATTCGACACCAACGGCTTCGAGCGATTCACGAAGCGCGGTGATCACCTTGGGCAATTTGTTGGAACCAATATGCGGCCGGCCATCGGTCAAAATCTCGCGCTTGGCACCATGGGCGACGAGGGTTTCCAAAACTTCGCGCACCGACCCACGCTTGTGTGAACGCGTGTAGAGTTTACCGTCGGAATAGGTGCCCGCACCGCCTTCGCCGAAGCAGTAGTTGCTGTCTTCATCGACATAGCCATGCTGATTGAGGCCTTTCAGATCTTTGCGTCGCTCCTGCACCATTTTGCCGCGATCGAGAACGATCGACTTGATGCCTGCGCGCGCAAGCTCATACGCGCAAAAAAGTCCGGCGGGGCCAGCGCCCACGATAATGACGGGCTCGCCTGCGACAGGTTTGGTGAGTCGTTCGCTAATGCGCGCTTTTCGCCCCTCATCAACCAGTCCGAGCGTGAAGACGAAATTGACAGCGCCTCGACGGGCATCGATGCTTTTGCGCTTGATTTCGAGCGGTGGCACATCGCGCACGCTCACGCCGAGCTTTTTCGCGGCATGACGCGTCAACGTCGCTATGTCATCCGACTCGGCGAGTGAAATGGTGATATCTAGGGCAAAATCGTCTTTTAGCGGTGAAATAGTCATCGTCGTAATTTCATAGAGCATGAGGTGGCAATGGATGCCCTACGCTACCTGAGCGGATTGCAGCTGCCAATGGCCCTTGTGGCTCAACTTGTTTTTGCCCGGCGAGTCGTCTATGAGCCGAAGTGACTAACGAATAATTTGGATGTGCCATGTCGTCGCTCAAGCGCCTCATTTCGTATGCAGCACCCTTCCGCACTGATTTGAATCTGGCAACGCTCTACTCGCTCTTGAACAAGGTCTTTGACATTTTGCCTGAGGTGCTCATTGGTGTTGCGGTCGACGTTGTCGTAAAGCAAAAGGAATCCTTTCTTGCGCGGCTTGGCATTGAGGATGTCTTCACCCAATTGGTGGTGCTCGGTGCGGTGACACTCTTGGTGTTTGCGTGTGAATCGGTTTTGCAATTTGCATTTCAAGTGAAATGGCGCAACCTTGCCCAAGCCTTGCAACATGCGATGCGCTTGGATGCGTATGGCCACGTCCAAAAACTCGACATGGCTTATTTCGACGACAAAAGCACCGGTACGCTCATGTCGATCATCAACGATGACATCAATCAGCTCGAACGCTTCTTAGACGATGGCGCCAACGCATTGATTCAGGTTATCGCGAGTACCTTTATCATCGGTGCGATTTTCTTTTATTTGTCGCCAAGCGTTGCCATCATTGCTCTCATGCCCATGCCGGTGATCTTGTTTGGCGCTTACTGGTTTCAGGATCGCCTCGGTCCGCGCTACGCGCACGTGCGTGAACGTGCCGGACTAATAGGCGATCGTCTCACCAATAATTTGTTAGGCATGGCAATCATTCGCAGTTACGCCAAAGAAAGCTTCGAGCATAATCGCCTGGCCGACGACAGCCTAAAATACCTCGAGGCGAATCGCTCGGCGATTCTCATGAGCTCAGCCTTCATTCCACTGATTCGCATGGCCATCGTCGCTGGATTTATCGCAACCTTGATCCTGGGTGGCTACTACACCATCACGGGCGATCTTGCGGTGGCGAGTTACAGCGTGTTGGTTTTCTTAACGCAGCGCTTGTTGTGGCCATTTACACGCTTAGCCGAAATGACCGACTTGTATCAGCGCGCTATGGCCTCGTGCGATCGCGTGCTTAATCTCTTGCAAACACCGGTATTGATCGCCGACGGCAAGGAGCGGTTGACGGCGGTCAAGGGCAATATCGCATTTCGCAACGTGTCGTTTGCCTACGCTAATGGCACCAAGGTGCTTGCGCATTTTGACCTCGAGATCCATGCGGGGCAAACCATCGCCTTCGTAGGTGCTACGGGCTCAGGCAAGAGTACGCTCATTAAATTGCTCATGCGCTTTTATGCGCCTACCAAAGGGCATATTCGTCTCGACGACCAAGACATCGCGCACGTGCGCCTCGATGATTTACGCAATGCCATCTCATTTGTTAGCCAAGAGGTATATTTGTTTCCTGGCAGTATCAAGGAAAATATCGCCTACGGTCTGCCGCAGGCATCTGACGACGACATTAAGGCGGCAGCGCGTACGGCAGGAGCTCATGATTTTATAGCAGCGCTGCCCTATGGCTACGAAACTGAGGTTGGCGAACGTGGTCTCAAATTATCAGGTGGCCAAAAACAAAGATTGTCCATCGCACGTGCAGTGCTGAAAAACTCGCCGATATTTATCTTCGACGAAGCAACATCGGCGGTCGATAACGAAACTGAGGAAGCGATTCAAAAGTCGCTCAACACCATCGTCAAGAATCGCACGACGATCATCATTGCGCATCGCCTTTCAACGATTCGCCACACTGACGCCATCTATGTGCTGGAGCATGGCCGCATCGTCGAGGCAGGGCGGCATGAAGCATTGCTCGCCAAGAAGGGCGCCTATGCCAAGCTGTGGCAGATTCAAACCGGTGATGTTGGCACCAGATAGTTCTTTGTCCTCTTCATCGTCGACAGTGACCAATTGCGACTACCTATAGCTTTCAACCGATGAGCGTTTCGAGGGTTACTGTTTGGCTTTTTTCGCATGAGGATGTGCGTTGTCGTATTGCTTCATCAACGAACTTAACTCGACTTCGGTATAGCGTTCGGTTGTTGATATCGTTGCATGCCCTAGGAGTTCTTGAATGCCGCGCAAATCGGCGCCGCTCTCAAGCATGTGGGTCGCGTAGGCGTGACGCAAGCGATGCGGATGGAGCGAATGATTGATGCTGAGTTCTTGGCCGAGTTTGGCGAGGGTTATGCGCACGACGCGCGCATGAATGCGCTCCCCGCGCTCGCCAACAAAGAGTGCGGCTTCGCTTTCCGGGTGTTTCAGCATTTCGGTGCGAAAACTCTGAACCCACCGTACCAAAAGATCGGCACAGGCTTGGTGAATCGGCACCACTCGTTCTTTTTTGCCCTTGCCCATGACCCTGATGAGGCGATTGGTAAGATCAAGATGATCAACATTGAGCGCCACGAGTTCGGAAATGCGGATACCGCTTGCGTAAAGCAGCTCGCAAATCGCGCGATCGCGATGAGCAACGGCATCGGTGCCGAAGGGCCGGTCACACAGTAAAAACGCTTCGTCGACAGAAACAGGTTTCGGCAGCGGCTTTTTAATTTTGGGATTCTCAATGAGATCGGCGGGTGATGCTTTGATGATGCCGCGACGAACCATGTAGCGCAGAAACGTTCGCAAGCCACTGAGCCTGCGCGCGATGCTGACATTTTTGTAGCGATGAAAACAAAACGACAAATACTCGCGCAGATGATAGTGGTCGAGGCTTTGCAGAACATCGCCCTTCATACGCGTACGCGCCCATGCCGAAAAATGCTCGAGGTCGGCGCGATACGCTTCAACGGTGTGATCCGACAAGCGGCGTTCAAAACGCAAGTGATGAAGGAACTGGGCGATTTCTGTTTTCATCATAGCGAAGTGGACACGATGCTCTCATTACTTCCGTTGATGCGAGCGGCATAAGCTTTGATGGCATTCATGGCCCGATCATACAACATTTGCCGCTTGTCAGAGCGACCAATAGGTTTTTTGTGCTCGATCGGCGGTATCATAGCCCACGTTACATTGCTCGGCACATAACGGTCACGATCATTGATGCGATGATGACCGAGCACGTGGCCATCACGCGCGTGCTGGTGAACGCGACGTGCGTGGC
>CAZRSD010000043.1:4701-11014 GCA_964602645.1 uncultured Myxococcales bacterium | reverse complement strand
AGAACCGCAGTGTATAACAGATATATGGAGCATTCGAGCACGCAACGCTGAAACCGCCTTTGACACAAAGGTCCAACGCTGACATAGTTTCTTGAAACTACAGTTTTATACCGTCTGCATTTTTTAACAGGTAATGGAGCTGGGCTATCGTTGAATGAAAATCGGTAATTCAATTCAATTTAAGCGGATTGTGACGCTTTATCTTATGGGTTTTACGCTAATCTTTGGCTACGCGTTCGCAAGACCATGCATAGACTCCATCTTCCTCGAACACTATTCAAACGATGATTTGCCATCGGCGTGGCTCATCACCTCGCTCGTGTCGGTATTCGTCATCATCGTCTATAATCGTTTGAATCAGCACTATGCTATTTTGTCGCTCTTTGGCGGGCTTTCGCTGGTTTGTGCGGCGATGCTTGCGGTACTTCTTGGTGCGTATTCCATAGGCTTCGTGCCCGCCATTTTTATTCTCTACATTTGGAAAGAGTTATACATGGTGGTGCTCATGGAGACATATTGGAGCTTCGCCGATATTGTCTTCTCCATCAGTACCGCGCGCCACACCTATGGCGTCGCGATGACGATCAGTTCGATCGGTGGCATCTTAGGAAATCTCGCCGTCGGCCCGGCGGCCCGCCTCGTGGGCACGCGCCTTGCGCTCACCATGTTGCTTATAACCTTGGTCTTATGTTTCTTGATCGCCTATCTTGGCCGTAAGATTGCCGACGAGAAGCCGAACATTAAGGAAAGTCCCAATGTTGGCGTGGGGCTCAAAACGCTCTTTACCAGTCGCTATTTGGTGCCGCTTGCGATCCTCGCGTGCACCGTGCAAGTCGTGACCGGCCTCATCGATTATCAATTTAACGGCATGCTCAAAGAAGATATCGTCAATACCGATATGCGCACGGAAAGCCTTGGCAACATTCATGCGAGCGTCAACATGATCGGCGTGAGTTTCCAAGTTTGCATGGGCATTATTCTACGCATCTTCGGTATCGGCACCACGTTCTTGGCCATTCCGTTGATGCTATCGATGGCTATGTTCTCCTTCATCGCACTGCCGCATTTTGCGATCATTGTTTTAGTTAAGATCGTGAATAAATCACTCGACTACTCACTCTTTCGCGGCGTCAAAGAAATCCTCTACATACCGCTTTCGCGCGAGGAGAAGACCCAGGGCAAAGGCCTTATCGATATCTTCATGTATCGGCTTGCACGCGGGCTCTCGTCGGTATTGCTACTCGGCATGATAGCCTTGGGGCTTGCACCCTATGTGATGGAAATCGCCATCGCCCTCGTTATCCTTTGGGTCGTGCTTGCCGCCGTAGTTACGAGGCGCTATCAAAGTCTCCTCAAGAATTCCGATGAGGTTGTACGCCATTAGGAAGTCTATGAAACGCGAAATTTCTCGCCAAGAATTCGAGCGATCGGTGCTATTAGAAAGCGATGTAAGCAAAGATCCGTTTGTGCAATTTTCTCAATGGTGGCAAGACGCCATTCGCGCAAACGCAACCATGGTCGACGCGATTCATTTGGCAACCGTCGATAAAGACTATCATCCCAACGTACGCGTCGTCTTGCTCAAGGACTTTGACGCACGTGGTTTTGTCTTCTTTACCAACTACGATAGCGCCAAGGCAGAAGAATTGCAGGCTACGCCCTACGCCGCCATCAATGCCTTCTGGCCTGAACTTGAGCGCCAAATTCGTCTGCGTGGCAAGGTAGAAAGAACCAGCGCCGAAGAATCTCTGGCATATTTCGCCTCGCGCCCACGCGGCTCGCAGATCGGCGCGTGGGTTTCACCACAAAGCAAACCCATCAATGATCGCGATGAACTCGAAAAGCGTTATACTGAAGTCGAAGCGCAGTATCATGGCAAAAATATCCCTTGCCCAAAACGATGGGGCGGATTTCGCCTCGTGCCGAGCTCGTTTGAGTTTTGGCAAGGACGCAAAAATCGCCTGCATGATCGCTTCGCGTTTCACCTCAATAATGGCATTTGGCGCCGCACACGCCTCGCCCCGTAGCACGCCTATTTTCTAGCGCGATTGATCCCATCAGTGATAAGATCTTTCGTATCATTGCGATCGATCCATTTCACGACGGAAACCCATTTGCCTTTCTCAAGATCTTTATAGTGTTTGAAGAAGTGCGCGATTTGATCGACGAGAATCTGCGGCAAATCGAGATAGCTCTGCACCTTGTTGTAGAATGGATAGAGCTTATCGACCGGCACGGCCAAGATTTTCTCGTCTGCACCTGCTTCATCTTCCATGAGCAACGCACCTATCGGACGAGAGCGAATGATAGCACCAGTCACCACGGGGTTTTGTCCCACGACGATCACGTCGATCGGATCGCCATCGGCCGCGAGCGTGTGTGGAATGAAGCCGTAATTGCCGGGATAAACCATGGACGTGTGCAAAAAGCGATCGACGTACATTGCCCCTGAATCTTTGTCCATTTCGTATTTCACTGGATAACCGCCCATCGGTATTTCGATGATGACGTTGATTTCATGAGGCGGATTATCGCCAATAGGCACTTTATTAATGTTCATGATCACTCCTCAGCAGCCCCTGTCATTAACTAACATTTAATAGAACTAAAAAAACCTCGGCGGTATTCTCATACTCCGAGGCTGTACAATTGTCGCAGATAAGTAATAAGCCGGGTTCTGTCCGCGCAGCCATTGCTGGCATGCGATGGGTGGACATTCATCTTGGGGCATTGTTGCCAATGCCCTCGAGCGGTCTCCTTAGAAATCTATACGCGCGGGCAGCGCGAGAGACTTTCGCCTCTAAGATCTCCCCATGACCTTTCACCGGGTGGGGTTTACCGTGCCGCATTTGTCTCCAAATGCGCGGTGCGCTCTTACCGCACCGTTTCACCCTTTCCGCTTAGTGTACTCTGATACCCCAGGAGACATTTCGGTCGCAGATATCAGCTAGGCGGTGGTTTATTTTCTGTGACACTATCCTTCAGGTCGCCCTGACCGGCCGTTAGCCGGCACCCTTTGCCCTTCGGTGCCCGGACTTTCCTCTAAACAAGTTGCCCTGTTCAGCGTCCACCTCTTTATCTGAGGCAATTAAGACTTTATGGCATAAATTTTTCTATTGCCAATTACCGTGCCGGCGGCCCATGATTACGATATTCCCTTCCGCTGACTTTTCAGGCTATAAGAAAGCCGATGTCGCTCGAGAGGGAATTGTCATGACTCAAAGTTCACTGCGTTTAAGCTGTCCGCACTGCAAAACCAAAAATCTCGTGCAGCGCAATAAAGCGCTTGCACTTAAGGCATCGCCGGTTTGCAAAAACTGCAACAACGAATTGCTCACCTTTTTCAGTAAGCCGTTGTCGTCGATAACGCCCGATGCTTTTATCCACGATCTCGATCGTCAAATGCTGGTGGCGCTGCGCAAGATCCCAGGCGTCGATGGTGTCTTGCGGTCACTCCTGCGGCATAGCCTCGAGCTTTCCATGCGGCTGCATCATCAAGGCAACTTTATTAAGGCATCGGATACCCAGCTTAAAAGTCTCTACGAAAAATTGCGCTATGCGGCGTATATGCTCGACATCAACGAATTGCCTGAACTCTACGTCGTGCAAGATGCGCGCACAAATGCCTATACCTTCGGCGTTGAGAAGTGTTCGATCGCCATTTCGTCGGGACTTTTGGAATTGATGAGCGATGATGAGATCATCTCTGTGCTCGCCCATGAGCTTGGCCATATCAAGGCAAACCATGTCCTCTACAAAACGGCAAGCCGTTTGCTGCTGGCGCTTGCCGACAACATCGCCCAAAAGACTTTTGGCTTGGGGGGCCTCATGCTCTACCCCATGCAAATTGCACTACTGCGCTGGGATCGCGCATCTGAACTCTCGAGCGATCGCGCATCGCTTCTTGTGGTGAAGAATCCGATGACAGTTTTGCGGGCGCTCATGAAAATGGCGGGTGGTGCAACAACCATCGCCAAGGAGCTTAACCTCGACGCGTTTATCGAGCAAGCCGAGGGCTACGACAAAACGCAAGATGAAGGCCCACTTGGTAAATATATTGCCGTCATGAACAGCATGTTTACCACGCACCCATTTCCGATTTGGCGGGCGAAAGAGATCATAGAGTGGGTCCATAGCGGCGACTATTTCAAAATCTTGCAAGGCGATTTTCAGCGCAAACAACGCTTGTCTGATGGCAATGCCGACGACAAGAAAGACACGAAAGCCAATTACCAAGAAACTATCGACAAAGCATTGGGCAATATCAAGTCGTGGTACGACAAGAATTTTAATCTTCCCGACGATCGCTAACGGGCCTTGGGCAGCGAAACGCTGGGCTCTTTCACGTAGTTTGGCTTAATGAAGGTGCTCTCGTCGACGATTCCTGCATGGATGCGCATGCGTGCAGCGTAAGCAACAGCGCGCGGGCTTGGGCCCGTGATGCGCTCGATGCGATGTTTGGTCTCATCAATGGGCGCGACACTCCATTGATAGTCGGTAAACATGGTCTCATTGTTGCCGAGGTGCACGGCAACGTCATGAGCATGAACAACACGAGTGGGCGCAATTTTACGCGATTCGTCGCCAAAAACCTGGTACGACGTGAAATAGCCCAAATCACCACTTGCTCTCATGAAGAGCGAAAAATCATTGGTATGCTTGGTAGCGTAGGCGAGCGCATCGTGGGAACAAAAACCCATCAACGGCAGCGTTCGGCCAAAACAAAATCCGAGCATGGTCGCAAGAGCAACCCGCACGCCGACAAATGAACCTGGTCCCAGGCCACACAGAACGCCGTCGATGTCATGATGAACGGCCATCGCATATCCGATCGCCTGACATACGAGCTTGCCATGAGCGAATTTGTGTTCGAGCCGCTGCTCAAACAAGACCTCGTCGCCACGAAACAGCACAATCACGCCTTGTTCGTAGGAAGTGTCCACCGCTAAAAAAATGCTATTATCAGTACTCACAACGCTCACACACCAAATATTTTTATATATTATTTACACAGAATCAATCGTCAAGCACCGTGGCGACTTTACCTGCAAGCTCTCTTGCCTATGTTGCAATAACCAGTAGGTTCTGGTGTTCTACCACAGAACCGGCATCTTAGAAGGAAGCTCATCATGGCCGATACATCTAGCGTTACCTATCTTACCGACGATAACTTTGAAAATGAGGTCACCAAGCACAGTGCCCCCGTGCTCGTAGATTTTTGGGCATCCTGGTGTGCGCCGTGTCGTGCTATCGCGCCCTATATCGAAGAACTCGCGGACGAATATAAAGGCCAAGTTAAAGTTGCCAAACTTAACGTTGATGAGCAACCAAATGTAGCCGGTGCCCTCGGTATTCGCGCACTGCCCACCATCCTCTTGTTCAAGAATGGCCAAGTTGTTGAGCAAGTTGTTGGCGCAGTCGCCAAAAACAAGCTCGATGCCATGATCAAATCACACCTGTGAGCGAGTAATTGACCGGCCCCAGTATACCGTCAGCATTTTTTTTGATGCTGGCGCTTGTCGCCATGCCGTGTGCATGGCTTGATGCGTCATGTTGTTCTTCGGCTGCAACCGGCGGCGTTGGTAGGCTGCTTCGTCACGAACGCGCTCTCGTCGAGCTATCAACCAATGGCAAACTCACGCTTGGCGCCTTTAACAACCAAGCGCGGTTTAACCCCGGCCATACACCAAAATCGCCCTATTTGGTTTTTGAGCCAGAACTTGCCGTTGTCACGCGCGTCTTGACGATTCTTGAACCTTTTGCCAAACTCCCCGTGCGCATCCAAAAGAGCGACGTGCGCGCAGGCGCTCATCTCGCCGACATAACGCTCGGCGTGCGCGCGCCCATTATACGTGAAGATCTACTGCCTGGCCTGCCCGCGCTCACCATGATCGGATCGGTACGAATACCGACGGGAGCGTCAAGTAAGCATGACCCCAATCTTTTCGTCGAACACACGACCGGTACCGGCAACTACCTCCTTGGTTTAAGTGTGGTGCTTGAGAAAGAGATCAAAAATATCAATTTGAGCGCGGGCTATGGCCTTGCGGTCGAATCTGACTATTTCACTAACCAAGACTACTCGCCGGGATTTATTCATTCGCCGCTCGTTGCCATCGCATTTATGCCACATGACGGAGGCCTTTTGTCATTGACGTGGTCGATGATGATGCAAGGCCAACCAAAACTTGAGAAGCGTCCTCTGGTCGATGCTGACAGTCGCAAGATGACGCTTGCCGTTGCGTACTCTATAGGCATTCACAGCCACATCAAATTGAACGCGCAACTAGGCAGCGACGTGCCAATCGATTAC
>CAZRSD010000043.1:254-4691 GCA_964602645.1 uncultured Myxococcales bacterium | reverse complement strand
TAATAGCGAAGCTTTCATAAGGCTTGGTCTGCGATTTGGAGTATTTTGATGAAACATTGTGGTCTTTTGCTTTCGTTGATGATGATGGGACTTCTCGGCTGCCAATCAGCGCACAAAATTACACCAGAGCTCTTCCCGCAAAAGCTCGCGGCCCCGTTTGTGCAACTGCTTGCCGAAGACGGCACGGCGTACAATCTCGCCGATATCTATGGCGAACACAGCGGCACCGTCGTGATTTTTTGGCAAAGCAAATGCCCTTGTGTCAAGCGTTATCATGATCGCATCAATCGCTTGTATGACCAATACAATCAAGATGGCCTTGCGATGCTCTATGTTTCGAGCAATAGCGACGAAAGTTTTGAAGAGGCGCTCTTAGAGTATAAGAATCGCAATGGCGCGTTGCCGCTTTTGCGCGATCAAGGTGGGCGCCTTGCGCAATTGCTCAACGCCAAAGGAACGCCAACGGCTGCGCTTTTCAATCAAGAAGGCGATTTAGTGTACATGGGATGGATAGATAACGAACGCTATGAAAACGAAAGCGGCCGCATCGCGTATCTGGAAGATGCTATAAAAGCTCTGATCGCGAAGCGCCCCGTGAGCATGCCGACATCACCGATGTTTGGCTGCCCGATTCGCTAACCAGTCCTGTTATTGCGCTCGCCGAACAGCTCGCAGCGATGTTAGCGATTGATCGACCAGGTGTTCGACCGCTTGAGCTCTGCCATGTTGTGGGCATTTTGCCACTGCAAGATCTTTTGTTTAGCGATGAGCTCGGACAAGGTACGGCAATCGATCTTATCTGCCATCTTCATCAAAAGATCGCCAGCAGCTTGCGCATCAGCCATCGCACGGTGCGCATTCTCGAGGTTGACGCCCCAGCGCTTGGCGGCATCACCAAGTTTTTTGCCACGCTTATAGCGATCGAGTTCACAAATGAAGACGAACGGATCGATCCACGGGAGTTCGGGCAAGACTTTCTTCACGCGGGCCATTTCAGATTCTAAGAAGGGCCGATCGAATTTGGCGTTGTACGCAACCACAAATGACGCACGCTTCATGAGGCGAATGCAATCATCCGCATGCTCAGGAAACGATGGTTGATTCTTCAGCATGGCGTCGGAAATGCCGGTGATTTGCACGATCTCTTGCGACAATGATTCGCCTACTGAGAAGAGTTGGCAAAATGGTTTGACGTCATCAGAGAAATTATAAGGCACCAGCGCAAGTTCAATGATGCGATTGGTCGCCGCTTCAAGACCGGTGGTTTCCACGTCGAGCGCAATGAAGCTCAAATCAGTCCATGATTGATCGTAGTCATGCGAGGTCTCAATGAGCGCATTGCGATCGAATTGCTCAACTTCTTTCGTGATCCTTTTCACGACTTCATCAAGCTTTTGGGTGACTACGGAATCAGAAAACTCGACGGTGACACTGAGCTTGCTGCCAATGCCCCTCGCCTTCTTCTCAATCTTTTCGACTGGATTGGTGCTAAATAAACCCAGTTGATCAAAACCCGCCATCGGCCGCTCCCAAATCTTCGAACTCTATTAAATTAAAAGTGGTCTATACTACATAAATGCTGCGATTCATATCCGAAAAGCTAAAGCTCAGTTTCCAAATTGATAATTTTAGGTACATCGAAGAATAGGGGCTCGCGCCCAGATGCACGAAAAGGAGCGCGCCGCATGGGAAATCTAAACGAAGGCGCATCAAAACAACTTAAAAAGCGCCTTGCAGAGATTGAATGCGATATTGTTCGCCTTATTTGCGAAGACGGCACCTTTTTAACGTCTGATGAAGCGGCGACACTGCGATGGGCGTTGTCACTCGCGCGCATTTCTAAAGTGCGCGTTACCGCGGATCGACCACAGGACGATGTGGCGATCGATCACGCGAGTGATCGCTATCGCGCCGAACTCTATGCCTTGATCTCAAACACACTCAATTCCTTCGACCTGCTCGACAAAGAAAAACTCCGAAGCCTCACGCCCAAAATCGCACGGCTTGCGCAGACAGAGCGCGACGATTTATTGCATCTCTTTGCCGGGCGTCTGCCCGCTTCCGCCATCGATGACGCGACGCGCAGGAGACCGCTTGCGCTCACGTTGAGCGGTGGTGGCGGCACGTCGTATGTTTTTGTGGGCGCATTCTTTGCTCTCGAAGAAGCGGGCCTTATCCCAAGCGTCATCACCGGCTCGTCGATGGGGGCGATCTTAGGTGCCTATCGCGCGCGCACGAGAAATTTCTCCTTCGATGGCGTCGATGCACTCGTTGAAAAGACGTCATGGGGCCGCATTGCGCAACCGTATGCAGGCCCAAGCCGTTTTGGCGTGCCCGCCACCTTTCGTCTTTACCTGCGCGACGTCGTCGGTCACGAATTCGAAAAGAATGGCGATTTTCTCAAGCTCTCTGACCTCGCCATTCCCCTGCGCGTCTGCGTTGCGGGCCTGAGCGCCACAAGCCCACCGCGTGAAGAAGAGTTACAACGCTACGCCCATCTCCTCGATGCGGCGAAGGCCGACGACTTTAAGAGTCGCGCACGCAGCAAATCGATCATCTCTATCATCATGGAATTTGCGCAAAAGCCACTGAAGCCGATCTATCTCGGTCGCGATGCGCTCACCAAGGATTTTGATGTTCTCGACGCCATCGGCTTTTCGGCCGCAATTCCGGGCGTGTTTCATTACGACATCATGCGCAACGACCCGCGCATGATCAAACTGGTGACCACCCTCTTTGAACGCGAGGGCATTATTCGCCTCATCGACGGTGGTTTTGTCGACAATCTCCCCGCCGCAGAAGCCGCACGCGCGGTGAGTGAAGGCGAATGCGATGGCTTCGACCCCTTCGTTCTCGCTCTCGACGGTTTCGCCCCCGGGCTTAATCGTCACATTTTCTTTTATCCACTCATGCGCTTTGCAATGGAAAACAGTCGCGACGGTTACGAAGCGGCTGATTTAGCGGTCACCTTCAAACACGTTTTGTCGCCGATCACTATCATTCCCACGCGCGAGACCTTTCAGTATGCCGTGAAGCAAGGCTACGCTGAGATCTCTTTGCACATCAGCTTTATTCGCAAGATGGTGGGCCCCATCCCTGAGCCGTCGTGGCTTAAAAATCAAACCTGATCCAATTTTTGAAACGAAGCGCGTGAAATCGGCACAAAAATAGTGAAAGGCTCATTGCATAGGCTAACCACTTCTAGTTGATCATTGGGGGGCAAATGATCTTCGATTTCGATGATTTTGATGTTCGTGACCGATTTTATTCGATTGAAGAAAAAGCTGTTCGCTTGCGCATGGAAGTCGACATGCTACGGCCAGAGCAACAGCACACTTTTAACGAATTTTGCGCCCAGGCTTATATCTTTCACGACTCCGCCCTAGAAGGGCTTGTGGTCTCTGGCGACGAGATCGCATCAGTGTTTAGTTCTGATGCCGACGGTCAGTATATTCGCAGCCGCGTGCTGCAGGAGATTCGTAATCACCGCAAGAAGCTCATCGAGATGATCGCGCATGCGGCACGGGTGCGGCACAACAGCACGGTCTATCGCTCGGCGGAAATCACCATCGAGCAAATTCTCGCTGCCCACGAAGCGCTCTATGAAAACGTACCGCGCAAAGAACCTGGCAAATTGCGCACGCAAACGCCGCTTCACATTGCCTATTTTCATGAGCTTGCCGACCCAAAAGTCGTCAAGGATCGCTTGCTCGCGTTATGCGAAAAAACTCGCGACCAAGAGTTTCGCACGCAGCATCCCATTAATCAGGCCGTGCTCTTTCATTTTCATTTTATGCAAATCTTCCCGTTTATGGACGGCTGCGGCAAAGTTGGGCGTTTGTTCATGAATAGCTTCTTACTGCAGGGCGGTTACGAGCTTGCCATCATTCACGGCAGTGAGCGCCAGCAATATTACGAAACGCTCAAAGAGGGGCCCGATGCACTGCGACTTTTATTGCTCGACAGCATTGATTCCGCCCTCGATTCCCGCGGCAATTTTCTTCGCGAGATCGATTTGGCGAAGTCAACTGGCCGTGTGATCTTTAGAAAGGCGAACGCAATCGAACACTCATTTACCTAGTTGATCGCAACTACCGTGCCGACGGACGGCTCGCTCTTAAACGGCGGCGCACTGGGCACCTGCGATACGCGGTAGCGGTGCCATGTTCACGACGGGTATGGTTGAAAGCTATAGCCATCATGATCGACGATGTCAGTTCACACACCCAAAGTGCACAATTTCTCGACGACGTCGTGGTTATTGTGCATGGCCGCATGATGCAGTGCAGTGGGACCTTCCTGATCTTGATCATCACGATTCAGACGCATTGCGGTACCGTGCAATGTGCGCAGCGCTTGGCTTCGATGGGTATCGACGAGAGACATTCTGGGCACGACTTTGTCGTCACGGGCGCCGGCTTTGGCGGACCCTCCTCA
>CAZRSD010000043.1:0-244 GCA_964602645.1 uncultured Myxococcales bacterium | reverse complement strand
TACCGTATTTTATGGCTATCGGTTCGCCACCACCTGGTGGAACACCGATATCTACTTTTAAACCCTTAAAATCCACTTCGCTCAATAAAATGCCGAGGGGGGGCATCAAAACATCGTTGACTAATGATGTGGTGATTTTTCCAAATGAGGTCCCAATAATGACGCCGACCGCCATGTCGACGACATTGCCGCGCATGGCGAAATTTTTAAAATCGCTAAAAAGAGACATAGGTTACCTCTCTAC
>CAZRSD010000042.1:0-11209 GCA_964602645.1 uncultured Myxococcales bacterium | reverse complement strand
AAAATAAATTTGAATCCTCGATTGGTAACCGAACGACTCGTGCTTCGCGAATGGCCAACCCAAAACCGCTAAGCACAGTTATCCTTGATATTGGCGGCGTGATAACAACTATCGCAAAATCGCCAATGCAGACTCTGTTGGCAAGCCATCACGTCGATGATGCACACTTTTTTGACGACGACTTTTATGCGCTACAACGTGGACACCTAACGCCAAACAAGTTTCTTACAGAAAAGAGCATGCAGCTCAATTTAGATAGGTCGACACTGCACGATGCATTCGCCGCGATGATCGAAACCACGACGATAAATGCGCTGTCGTCGCTAACGCTGCCATATTTGTTTATGAGCAATATTAATGCGATGCACTTCGAGATCTTTTGCCGAGGCAAAAATATCTCTTCCTTTGCCAAACAGTACTCGTTGCTATCCTACCAAGTGGGATATCTCAAACCTGACTCACGCTTCTTCAAAAAGCTCGCGCCGTCAATTGCGCGAATGGCGACGGAGGCACTCTACATCGACGATCGTCATGACAATCTGCAGCGTGCCGCACAGTTTGGTTTTAGGACGGCGCACTGCGCGTCGTGCGAGCACTTGCCGCACGTGCTACGTGCGCACCATCTTATTTAATAGAAGCCATTTGTTTGAAGCTCGTGCCAACAGAATTCTTGTCTACATTAAAGATGACATAGGCGAATATGTTGCCGAGAACACTTTTAACGTAGTCGCGTGTTTCCTTGAAGGAAATATCTTCAATGAAGGTGTCAAGCGAACCTCCTTTATTTTTATTGACCCATGCCTTAGCCATGCTTGGCCCTGCATTATACGCTGCAAGTCCAACGACGATGCTGCCAAATTGTTGCCAATAAGACTGCAAGAGCGACGTCGCCAACAACACGTTAATCTCCGGCGCATACAAATCGCGCTCCTCTAAATTTTTGATGCCCCACACATTCGCCTGCCCTAAAGCAGACGTATACATGAGCTGCATAAGGCCTTTCGCGCCCGCCCACGAGACTGACTCAGGAATGAAGCCACTCTCTTGGCGCATGATGGCAAAAATTATGTCGGCGGGCACATCAATTTTATTGACGGCTAGTGACACTTCATGAGCAAACGGACGCGGATAAGAAATTTTCTGATAGATGCTTGGCGCTTCCTGCTTTAAATTCTGCGCAACTGCGGTGTCGCAACGAATGAGCTTTTGATGGCCGGATGCCGGCAAGTTCATGACGTCGTAAAGCGTGGCAACACGAACACCATAATCTTTATTGTCTTTGTCTATCGTAATGTCCTCGAGCAACGCCACCGCTTCATTACGAAACCCGCGTGCTACGAGATTTTCAATGCGATCGAGGTCGGCGGCCTTTGGTGTGATGTTGGTTTCAACCGAACCGAGAGCTGCAGTAGTTTGCTGATTGTTTAATGTAATTTTTTCACCAAGATGCGTTAAGAGACCGTAGGAAAGCCACGAATACACCGTGGGATTCGGTGCATGCACAAGCTCTAGGAGTGATTTCTTCGCAACAGCAAGATGAGCCTTATTGGGATTATCGAGACGCGCAAGATCGCCAAAGACAGAGAGACGGTCTATCCAATTTTGTGCTTGCGCGTGCTCATGTTCGCCCGCCGCTGTCTTCGCCAAGAGCGCGTGCATACTCTCGCGCGCAAGGTCAATCTTCCCTTGTTTGGCGAGGAGAAAGCCCTTTAAAAAAAGTGCGCGTTCGATCATATCGCCTTGCGGAAATTGAACGATTATCTGATTGAGCGTTGCGAGGGCGTTCTCTTGTTGGTTCTTGTCGAGCAAGAGATTGGCCTTGAAGAGCAACACGTCGTCGGAAAACGAGTGGTCGGGATAGCTCTCAATGAAGGCACTAAATTCCGGCAATGCCGTTTCATCACCGCGCTGTGCGGCAAGCATTAAATTGAGATAGCGAGCTTTTAATTGCAAATCTTTAGGACAAGTGGTCGCGATTTCTCTGAATCGCGTGCGCGCCGCGTCGTATTTGCGGATTTTGCGATCAACTTTGGCGTCGACATATTCGAGCTCGCATGATTCATCCTTCGTGAGCGCAGGCTTTTTGACTGCAACTTTGGCATCGTAGGTTGCCCGCGCTTCGCTATTTTTACCGAAAACCAAGAGCTGTTCCATGCGTTTGACGAGGTCACTAACAGATACGGCTTTGGCAAAGCGATCGAAGCCGTTCAAGGTGCCGAGTTCAGCCACATCTATCGTTTCAGGCATAACTATATAGAGCTCACGGAATATCTTATTTTTTATATTTTTATTTAGGCGGTGGTTTTTTGCTAACAAGAATAAAAAATCAGCGCGTTTTTTGCGTTGATTGAGTTCGAAATAAGGACAAGAGCTAATGGGTGGCGCATCAAAATAACCAGCATTGGTAATCTGCCCAACGAGCCAAGCACGCTGCGAGGCCGGTGCTTCAAGATAGAACTCATGCGCAAGGCGCGTGTTCTTAAGCAGTGGTAAGCTCTTTGCTAGAACTAAATGCTTGTGAAAATCGCTGAACTTTTTGCGCGCCAACGAAATGCGCGCAAGCCACCAATGATTGATCGTAGGTGCAGCATTATCTGTTAAATCTGCGCGGAGCATTTTTTCTGCCCCATCGAGGTTGTTTTTGCCGATTGCCTCATAGACGGCAAGGCCTACCAATTTATTGTTTGCCTCGAGCTTTAGTGCCTTGTCGTGATTTCGATAAATCTCGGCAGCAGTGCTCGTTGTTTCGGCAAAAAGGAAAACTGCACCGTTCATCGTAATCAATAGGGCAAACAGCAAATTACTGAGCTTAGGTTTAATGCTCACAGGCAGAAACCCCCTTGTCATCGCCAACTAAATCAAGACACTTGGCCGACTGCTACTGGTGATTATGGAATAAGCCGCACGTACAATTTCAGTACAGGAGAAACGGAGTGAAAAATCAATCGCAACGCCAAATAAGTTTTTTGGCGATTCTATTTACTGTCTTGTTTTCGTCAACCGCAGTCTTTTTGGCGGTCATCCCTAATCTGTGGCGCGAAATCACCGAAGCACAAGCGCAAAAGCAATCGCTCAAAATACCGTCGTGGGCACCATTAGTTGAGCGCGCTCAACCAGCCGTCGTCGTGATTAGAACGGAAGCGGTTGTGGAACAAGCACCCGTCGAAGTTCCTGGTCTTCCTGGTCCATTTCGTTTCTTCATACCGACGCCACCTGAACGTCAACGAGGACAAGGTAGCGGCTTTATCATCAATGAAGACGGTTATATCATTACCAACCAACACGTGATCGATGGCGCACAAAAGATCAAAGTTACTGTTGGTCTGAATCCTCGCGAATATGACGCCGTGATTGTTGGATCCGATGAGCCGCTCGATATCGCGTTGCTCAAGATCAAATCGGATGAAAAAGAGCAGATGAAGTGGCCGTTTCTTCCGCTCGGCGATTCCGACAAACTCAAGCTCGGCGACAACGTCATGGCGCTCGGCAGTCCTTTAGGACTCGTGCAATCGGTTAACGTCGGTATTGTGTCGCATAAACATCGCGGCGGCATTCGCCCTTCTGGTCGCGATCTTTTTGCTGAGCTCATCCAATTACAAATTCCCATCAACCCCGGCAACTCTGGCGGGCCTGTTCTCGACGATGCGGGTCGCGTTGTTGGTGTGAGTGAGTCGATTCTGGCCTCGGGACAGGCGATTGCGTTTTGTTTGCCGATTAATATTATTAAGGCGATGATGCCGCAGCTCCTCAGCACTGGCCAAATTGAACGTGCGTTTTTGGGTGTTGACCCAACAGACCTTACACCACAGTTCGCCAAAGAACTCGGGCTATCACAAAATGAAAAGGGTGCGGTTCTCGTGCAAGTCTTGCCTAACACACCAGCCGAAAAGGCCGGGCTTAAAGCCGGCGACGTCATTCTCGAGATTGATGGCCAAAAAGTTGCCGATTCGTTTAATCTTCGTCAACAAGCAGCTTACAAGGGTATTGGCCAAACAGTTAAGCTCAAGGTCTTTAGGAAAGGCCTGGGCGCAAAACTTTTCAACGTGAAGATGGAACGAAGACCGGGGACGTCGGCGCAAATCGTCAAACCCGACGTGGAAAAGGTCACCGCTACGGCGATTGACAGCGTTGGCCTTGAGGTTGCCGACACGACTGAGCAACTTCGTCAGGAACTTGGGCTTCCCGCAACAAATGCTGGCGCGCAGATTATTCGCGTTGCGCGGGGATCGAGTGCAGAGTTTGCGGCATTGCAACCAAACGATGTCATCACCAAAGTCGACGGCATCCCCATCATGTCGGCGGCACAGCTGAAGAATCTCATCGACAACGCGGAACGCGAAAAAACGTTCATGATGATGACGCGACGCGGGCTCGCTGAGCGATTCGTGCCGCTCGAGAAGCATTAATAAAAAATCAAGCCGGCATATGCCGGCCTTTTTTATTGCGCAAACCTTTTGCTTAAAGCGCCAATTGAAATTGAACGCCACCAAGCCATTTGCTGATCGTGGTGTTGGCGAGATTGGTACCGGCGTAGCCTTGTACTTTGAGATGGTGACCATAGATATAGTAGTTGGCACCTGCCAAAACTTCGTGACGATGTGGCGATTGCTCACCTGCTTCTTTAATCCACGAATAGCGAAGGACAGGTTCAATCTGCTTATTGATCAGATAACCTAGATCAGCACCGCCACCTAAATTATTCACACCTTCAGTTTGGTTTTCCTTCTTGGCATATTGGTAATAGAGCGCACCGTTCGTCGAGAAGCCGGCAATTTTTGCAACAAAGTCTGCACCACCACGGATGTCGTCGAGTTTCGCCGTCGTATAGTTCGAGTGCAAGAAGCCATTGGCAGCGACAGCAAAGCGAAGATCTCCGCCGGTGAAATCTGACATTTCATAACCATCGATACCGTTATAGTTAAAGCCAACTCGGCCTACGACACCTTTTGATACGGCAGCAAGCGCCCATTCAATGCGGTTGCTAAAGCCATTGTGCAACATGATACCGACGTCACGTCCGGTATTCGTCAACTGAAATTGATCGTTTGCACGGCTTTGATCATAGAACTGCATTTGCGACGTTGACATGAGTTGTTGACGTGAAAATGGCGTTCTGAATTTACCGATACGAATTTGCAGATATTGATTGCTGGCTTCGTAGTTTAAGTAATAATCACGAAGCAGGTGCGAGCCAGGAGAGGTGTAAACGTCGTCGGGTCTTGTTTGTGGCGGATCACTCTCTAAACCAGCCTGAAATAGATAGGTCAAACGAGGATCGAAAGCATTTCCGGTAAGCGAAATGCGAGCGCGCTTGATGGCCATATCAAGGCCAGCTTTCTTTTGCTGTGGATTATAGGTGAACTGATTGTTTTGTTGCACATGGCCACGAAAACGCATTTTGAATTTACCGTCGGCGGTTCCAATCGAAAAATCATTGCCAGTTCTTTCGGCAAGATCGGCATCAGCGCCTGACGCTGCGTCGTGGGAAGATTGGGCGTGTGCTTGATTGACAGCTATCAAGGCTGACAAAGCGCACAACAAAAATGCTAATTTTCTTTGCATTGCATTTCCTCGTGTTTGATCAGGTAAGCATCTCTACCAATAATTGGATGCACCTATATTTTTAGCGTAGGTCTCTAGGGAACTTCAGCAACTCGTTCGAAAAAAACGCTCTAGCGATAAAAAAAATCGGCCTCGAGCGCATGATCGACGATGGTAAACGCTTCATCGTGCGGACATCCGATGCCATAAAACATGGGTACCAAGGGAAAGTTCACTCACAGATAATCCGGTCTTGCCCAATTGATTAAGCCGCATAAAGATCTCCTTGATAATTCGTCGAAGACACGCCCTCAATCATACCGGTAGAGCGAAAAAACCAAAGAGCGAAGACTATGTATAGCGACAAGAAACTTCTTCTCATCATGCGCCACGCGAAAAGCGATCGCACCCTGACCGACCTCATCGATTTCGATCGGCCGCTCAATGAACGCGGTGAAGGCGAGCCCAAAGTTATTGCAAAGAGTCTCAACAAACTCGACATACCATTTGATCAGGCCATTGTGAGTTCGGCGCGACGCACCGTCGACACGTGGATTGTCCTTGAGAAAAAACTCGACAAGCCGCCCAATGTGACCTTTGATAAGCGACTCTACAATGCGTATTACCAAGATGCCCTCGAGGTCCTGATGGAAGAGGCACAAGACTGCGATTGCTTGCTCATGATCGGTCACAATCCATCGGTCACCGAGATCTGCGAATATTTGACGGGTGAATATCATGAGCTCAAGCCCGCAACCTGCGTGATCATGAGCGCGCAGGATAAAAGCCTTCTAGCCAGCCTTAAAAAGCCCGGGCGCTTTAAGCTTGAAAAAATTATCACGGCGAAATGATGGACGTTGACTTTACCGTCGGTATTGAGGGTTTTTTATGCAGCACGCTGCACCCGTGCTCGTACTGCTCATTACAAAACGCGAGATTTGACTTGAGCTTTGGAGTGCGCGGCGATTTTATGCAAGCTGCTTTGCGCGACACGCTTGATGACACTGTCGATTATGACGCCCTATGCCAAGCGCTCGCAAAGGGGCTGCAACATGCGTCCTGCTCTGACCGTTCGGCCCTCGTCCGCACGGCGAGCGCTATCATTACTCGTTTTTCTCCCCAAATTACCGGAGGCTACGTCGCGGTTAAGATCCTATGCCACGAGCCTTTCATAGTCGAACAAGCCTTGCTATAAGCCAAACTCCTGTATTGAGTTTAGAGGATGACTACGTTGACTGGTTTTGGTAAAAAAAAAGACGGCGATATTGCTTCAGCTATTGCTCACGTGATTACTGCGCTCGGTGAAGACCTCGCACGTCCTGGCCTTGTCGATACGCCTATACGGGTTGAAAAATCACTCGCTGAGCTGACCTCGGGGTATGGCATAAGTCCCGCCGATGTCGTCGGTGATGCAATATTTCCCTGTGAAGCCGATGGCATGATTTTGCAAAAAGGCATCGAGTTTTATTCTCTGTGCGAGCATCATCTATTGCCATTCTTTGGCGAAGTGCACCTTGCGTATCTTCCCAACAACAAAATCATTGGTCTTAGCAAAATCGGCCGCCTCATCGACGTGTTCTCGAAGCGCCTGCAGGTGCAAGAAAACCTAACGCACCAAATTGTCGATGCGGTAACGAAACTCTTGCGGCCAAAAGGTGTCGCGATTGTCGTCGAAGCGAGTCACTTTTGCATGATGATGCGCGGCGTGAAAAAGCAAAACGGTCTCACCATTACGTGCGACTTTACCGGTGAATTTAAATCCGATCATAAGCTTCAATCGACTTTTCTCGAGGCCATAAAAAAATAAAGCGGCACAATACCTGCCGCTCCATTCTGAAACGCTCGATATTACGCGAGTGACTTCATGTAGATTTCGTACACCATTTGTGGATCAACTTCTGGATTCGACGGACGACCGCGGAGTTGCCAGGTGGTCTTGTCCATGATGTCGCCGATTGCGTGTGGGCGCCACATAAAGTCGGGGTTGTTATGCGTGTTTGGCGTCTTCACCCATTCACTTGAGCCATCAGCAGCGACCCAGCATTCATAGATACGGGCTTTTTCGGGGAAACCGGTTCCTGACATTTCGATGTGATAATATTTCGCGCCACTTGGTACCGAAACGCCTTGCGGTGCGTTATCACTTTCGGAAATCTTCACTTGGTCATAAGGGAAGTTCCATACTTGCTCACTACGATCAATGTCGAGCACGAACGGAATTCCTTCATCAGACCAATCTTTCATCACCTGAATGAACATAGCTGGTGCTGGATCATTCGGATTGTCACGAGATGGCGTATTGAAACGTTCACCCTTGAAGTCAACCCTGGTGATCAAACCTGGCGTGCACTTTACGAGCAAACCTTGAATGTCATTCTTGCTGAATTTCACTTGTGAGCCGTCGCGTCCCGTCATTACTACCGAATGCTTTGGTTCAGGCAAGATGCAGGCAGCTTCGGAAGCATTATTGCAATGTCCCCACCAGCTATATTCTCTACCAGCATCCACGGCTTTACGGTTGTTGTTCCATTCGTATTGACGTGCATTGCCACCGGTAACTTTATCGAGTTTGTCGAGGGGACCGCCCACCGCGTAGAGATTGTTAGTTGGGTCGCCGCCGGCGCGGGTTTCTTGCATTGGGAACCAATGGCAGCCCCAGGTTGACTTTGATGCACGGAAATCAAGAATCACTTTGCCATTGGGACCTACGGTACCAACATCGTCACCACCAACTGGTGTTGTTGGTGTTGTCGGGGTTGGCATCGTCGGACCGCTTGGACCGGCATTGGCACCGCCACCAGCGCTACCGCCAACCGACGGATCGCTTGGATGGCTTGGATCACCAGCACCATGCGAGCCACCATGCGTCGGCACGCCACCGTGGCTTGGTCCCGTCGTTGGCACACCACCATGGGGGCGGCCGCCGCCATAACCGCCGTGACCAATACCGCCACTATGACCGCCGCCGTGGCTGATACCGCCACCAGTTGAGGGGCCGCCTACGCTACCAGCTTGTGACGTCGGTACTTTACCGGTGCGGATATATTTTTGGATGAGATTTTGGCTCTCTGGTGAAAAATCTTTTCCGTATTGGTCCATCATACGCAAGAGATATTTGTTACCCCGAGCGGAGTCAGAGCTATAGGAGCTCGACTGTGCTTCATTGATTTCATGAGCGCGGCGCACTAACTGCAGTGCATCCTTTTCGGAGATCTTTTTTCCACCTTCGCTCGAGCCTTGAGTGCATCTTTGATGAATTTGCAACATTTGACTATCAATTTTATGCGGCATAAAACCCTCGTTGAACTAGTTTGTAAAACTGTGCGTAGGGCGCAAAATACGCAGGCAAAGCGTCGCTTTATTGCGAGCCGTTTTGCGGCCACACAGTAATAGTTATGGGTACAACAGTTTGGCGAGAAAAAAATAATTAATGAATCAACCAAAAAGTCGCCCTTTTTTTTAAAATGGGCACTTTTTGGTTAAGACTTACGAAATTTGAAATGGCTGAAAGGGCTTTAGCTAAGCAATTTCTTCGCCATTTAGAGTACCGGTAGTCGCCGCTTCTTTTCCGACAGATCGGTCGCCTTCACGGGATTGTTGAGCATGCTGTTGTTGGGAAGCTGCTCGCGATCCGCCATCTTTGAAACACGAGCACACACTTCATGAGCAATGTCGACGAACTGACTCTTGATCAGTGAGTTCGCATCATCGGAGATCGCGGCTGGTTTTCCTTCATCGCTCGCGGTACGAATGCGCGTGACGAGGGGAATTTCGCCGAGAACCTCGATGCCTAGTTGTTCTGCGGCATTTTTAGCACCGCCGTGCGCGAAGATCTCGTGTCGTTTATCGCAGCCATCACAGATGAAATAGCTCATGTTCTCGATGAGACCGAGCGTTGGAATGTTAACTTTTTCGAACATCTTCTTTGCGCGAATAACGTCTTTGAGCGCAACATCCTGCGGTGTTGAAACGATGATGGCACCAGCGACATTAATTTTCTGCGCGATGGTAAGTTGGATATCACCGGTTCCCGGCGGCAAATCGACGATGAGATAGTCGAGTTGACCCCAATACACATTGTGAAACATTTGCATGGACGCCGATGCTATCATTGGCCCACGCCAGATCATTGGCGCATCAGTGTCGACGAGAAAGCCGATGCTCATGAGCGCAACATCATATTTTATCGGCGGCACCATATAGGTGGTATTACTGTCTTTGTCGACAAAACCCTTGACCTCATGTACACCATCAACGCCAAACATGACCGGGATTGACGGACCATAGACATCCGCGTCGAGCAGACCCACGCGACAGCCAAGGCCTGCCATGGCGACCGCCAGGTTGCTCGCAACGGTGCTCTTGCCCACGCCACCTTTGCCCGACGAGACGAGAATAATATTGCGCACGTCGGCAATTTCTTTCTTGAGAATGCTCTGCACCGCCGCAGGCTTTACATCGGAATAGACGTAGAGATCGACGAGATTTGGATCGGGCGCATAATCAACCAGCGCTTTTTTTACAGCGTAGGCGATCTGCTGTTCTGACTTAAGGCCAAAACTCGGCAACACCAAATTCACTGACAAGCGCTCAGCCACCGTGACATCCTTGAGGATATTGAGTGACCATGCGTCGCTGCCGAGCTCGGGAACTGGTGTATTCATGAGCGCCGTTTTGAGTGACGCAAAAAGTTCGTCGGGAACATTGTTAAGCGTGGCCATCAAAACCAACCTTTCAAGAAGTACTAGAACGCGTGTGGACCTGCTTCCTTTACGTCGTTCGACAGGATTGCAGAATAGGGTTTAAAGTTTTCGTGAAAGAGTTGTGCAACTTTCTTAGCTTGCGCGTCGTACGCGGCCTTATCTGGCCATGTGAGACGCGGCTCAAGGATCTCGCTGGGCAAGCCCGGCATTTCTTTCGGCACGCTCAAATTAAACACGGGGTCGTTGATGAATTCAGCATTCGCGAGTTCACCATTGAGCACCGCATGAATAAGCTTTCTTGTCCACGCTATTTTCATGCGATTGCCCACGCCATAAGGCCCACCGCTCCAGCCCGTATTCACGAGCCAGCATTGCACATGATATTCCCGGATTTTGCGCTCAAGAATTGCCGCATAGACACCAGGAAATTGCGCCATGAACGGTGCGCCAAAGCACGCTGAGAAAACTGCCTCCGGCTCTCGAATACCTTGCTCGGTCCCCGCAACTTTCGCCGTATAACCGTTCACGAAATGATAGGTAGCGGCAGCCGGACTAAGTTTCGCTATCGGCGGCAGCACACCAAAAGCATCGCACGTCAACATGATGATGTGCTTTGGATGTCCGCCAAGGCCCGTCGTGCACGCATTCGGAACGAGCGAAATGTCGTAACTTGACCTCGTGTTCTCAGTAAGGCTTGCGTCATTCAAATCCAATTTACGGGTTTCCTCGTCGTACACGACATTTTCTAATATCGCCGTGAACTTATGACTTGCGGCATAGATTTCTGGCTCGTCTGCTTGGGACAAATTAATGACTTTAGCGTAGCAGCCTCCTTCAAAATTAAACACACCATTGTCATCCCACCCGTGTTCATCATCGCCGATTAAAAGTCGTGAAGCTTCCGACGACAACGTGGTCTTCCCCGTGCCGCTCAAACCAAAAAAAATGGCAACGTCGCCAGCTTT
>CAZRSD010000041.1:0-11297 GCA_964602645.1 uncultured Myxococcales bacterium | reverse complement strand
CTGACTTTATCCGTTCGCAAATTCAGTCAGAGCCCTTCGTCGTGATTCTCGAGCCCATCCAAGATCAGATTACCGCATCAGGCTATGCCTGGACCGGGCCGGGGCCAGACAATGTCCTTGACTCGGGCATATTTGGCAATTTTTATGTTTTTGTTCATGAGCAACGTTTGATCTCGATGCTGATGCCATCAATCTTTTGGTCGTCGCAGGACTCATAATGACATGGTGGCAAACAATCAAGTCCACGCCGCCGCGTCGTCAAATTGATCCCATTGAATGTGGCGCCGTTTGTTTGCAGATCATCCTTGGCTATCATGGTCGTTTTGTCGACACAAAGACGTTGCGTAGCGCTACCGGTGTCACGCGCAATGGCGCAAACGCCCAGGCCATAATCGATGCTGCAAAAAAATATGGTTTGCGTGGCTCTGCGAAAAAACTGCTCTATTCGGAGTTTGATCACGTCACACCGCCGGCCATGCTCTTCGTTGATAACTGCCATTTCGTCGTTTACGAAGGGCGACGTGGCAACAAATTCTACATCAACGATCCAGCGCGCGGTCATTACGTGCTCGACGCAGCAACGTTTCGCAAGCGCTACGCACACGTCGTGGTGGAGTTTAGCGTTGATGAAACGTTTACCAAAGACAAGCGTGCACCGCTTGATGCGACGGGGCAGGTGATGACTCGTCGCGCGCAATATCTCGCCATGCTCATGGGTGTCGTCAGTGCGTTGTGTGTGGTGGCGCTTGCGCGCATGGCTGGACTTTTTCAAACTCTCTCGTTCAATATTCGCGCCGATATTCTGGTGGTGTTTGTGATCCTCATGGCAGCGTGCTTAGGCAGTCTCCTGTGCGCGCTGCATGCATGGCAGTACCTCATGGTGCTCATTGCAAAGCGTGAAACAAAGCGCACTACCGACGATCTTTTTGCGGCACTCGCCAACGTGTCGCCGAGCTTTTTTGATGAGCGCCCATGGTCAATCTTCGAGCGTTCCGCATTGCGCTCAAGTGAACGGGCCCATGCACGGGCGGAGACGGCATTATCATTGCCCTTCTTTGCATCATCACTCGTGGTGATGCTCTTGGCTTTTGTTGTGATAACACCACATGCTGGTATCTTCTTATCCCTCTGCTGCACGCTGATTTTTTTTAGCCGCGCCGAGTTTCAGCCACACCCGCCACGAGAAGAATTCGCGAGAGCTCCATCGTTTGGCAAAATCTCGTCGAAAGAAGCACTCAAAGCCATGGGGCATACCGAGCTTGTGGTTGATGGCTTTATGTACACCGCCTTGCCTGCAAAAGAACCACATCGACATGTCACGCGTCAAGCGCTGTGGCACGTGCTGGCAGTGATGACGGCATTCCTCGTCATCATCGCCATAGCGCAACCGCTTTGGCAGCTTGCGGCTTTTCCGTTGTCGCGCTTTGCTGAGCTTGTTGTCCTCGGCACAGGCATTGCCTTCGCCGTCCACAAACTGCTCACGCGCGCGCGTTCTCATTTTGATGAAACTGCGTCGCTTGAAAGAGAGCTTCAGACCGCCATTGACCAAAGAGTGCCTCGCGCATGCGAGTCCGGCGACGACGCTATCATTACGCTCAGCAACGTGAGCTTTAGCTATTCCGGTGAGCACGAACAAGTCTTGCACAAAATTAATCTCACCATTAAACGCGCCGAGATCATCGGCATCGTCGGTGCATCCCGTGCTGGGACCTCAACGTTGATGAAGGTCATAGGAAGAATCTTTTTGCCCACAAGCGGCACATTGAAGCATGTGAGCACGTCAGCGCAACATCATTGGCCTCGCGTTGTCGTTATCAATGACGAGTCTGATTTGCCAGAAGGCTCACTTAAAGATGTCATCACGCTTGGTGAAGACGGTATCGATGATGAAAAGGTCGTAAACGCACTCAACCATGCATGCGCTACTGATCTGTTTTATCAGCGCCCAATGGGTCTGCTTGCGCGCATTGCTGAGCATGGTCAAAACCTAAGCGCAAGCGAACGATACCGACTCTTGCTTGCGCAGGCCTTGGCCCACAAGCCTGATGTCGTTGTGCTCGATGACTTCTTCTTATCCATCGACCCCGCGTTGTCAGACGCGATTCTTACGCAGTTGCAACGCCTCGCCATTACCACGATATTCAATTCCTACGACGGCGCGTTGCTTGCCAAAAGTACGCGCGCCGTCTTCATGCACAACAAAGCCATCCATAAAATAGATCGTCATGAACATCTCTATTTTAGTGACCAGCACTATCGAGAGCTGGTGCGGCCAAGCGTCATCGAGGATGCGTTCATATGAAACGTGGTTCAAGCATCGAGAGATTTCGCTTGTGGAAAGTGCACCCGAAAAGTGTTGTGCTCGATGATGCCCGCCGTGAACAAGTGCAACGTATCATCGCTGATGCTGCTTCGTATTTGGGTATCGAAAACGTCGACGCACCCGATGTTCAGCGCTCGATGTCATTTACCGAGGCAGTGCAGCAAATGACTGAAGCCAAGGGCATTAAAGCGTTTCGAACCACGTCGCCTACCTGGCGGCTACCCATGATTGCGCGTGACAAAAAGCACGATGACGCGGTACTACTTCTGCCGCACGGCCCAAATAGTTTTGAAATAGTGCGTTCTCCTCGTGAAACGATCGCCCGCGAAAAAATCCCTACGCGCTTTGATGAAATCCTGGTCTTACGACGCACAACGAAGCCTGATTGCCAATTGAGCGATTTCATCAAGGCGATAGGAGAGCTTGTGCCCATGACGTCACTCCTCGTGACAACAGGCTTACTTGCGGCATGCCTTCTTTCGTGGGTCTTGCTGACGTTGCTCTTGCAAACCGAATTCGCCAGCCAAAATCGCACCGTGCTTGTCGTGTCGTCGATAATTCTGGCGGCGCACGTCGTGGGCGTGAGTCTCTTGGGTGACATGCAGGCTCGATAGCGATTTAGTCACGCTTATGTGTGGCTCACCGATCAATTGTTTCGCCGCATGCTCGAGTTGCCGGCGCGGCATTTCGCGCGGTTGGCCCATCATCATGGCGAGGCGATGCTGCGTGCCGTCGATAGCGGCATGTATCATATGTTTTTTACACGACCGCGCTTGTTATTTGCAGGCTTCTTTGTACTCAGCGTGAGCATCGTGATGTTAAGCGCAGGGACTTTGTTTACGGTATTCTTTGTCGCCGCATGTATCACGGTGATAGCCTTGCTCATGCGTGGGCATTACGCCATTGCTAAAACAATGCGTGAATCGGCGCTGTATCGCGAGCGATTTGCACAAGAACTTGCGCATTATGCCAATGCCCGCATCGCACTCTTTGGCCTGGGGCTTGCAGCGTCGTCGTCAAAGCGGCTCGTGAAAGCAGCTGCAAACTACAACGACGCGCATGAGCGAGTGGTTGTGCTCAAGCGTCGCGGTGCGCTTGCTTACATGATGGTGCCAATTGTGTTGGTGGTGACGTCCGTGTTGTGCATGCATGGCATGTTCGATACGTGGTCACTCTATCATCTCTCAACGGTAGTAGTGCTACAAAGCCTGGCCGGTTTTGCGCTGGTATATCTCGGCATCAAGATACACGTGTTCAAAAACTACGGCTTTGACGACGATGCATTCGCGCGTATCAATCAATTGCCCGTGACATCACCTGCTGCTCACGTTGAGCCGGTCAAGACTGTTGGTGCAATCGATCTCCTCAGCATTTCGTTTACTCACGAAGATAGTGGCCTCGTTGTCATTCGTGACTATAGTCTCGCTATTCCTCCATCGCACTGTGTCGTGATCACCGGGCCGTCGGGAAGTGGCAAGACTACCTTGCTCAAAATTCTCTGCGGCATTCATCGACCCCACGAGGGTGAAGTCATCTACGATGGCCAAGACCTCCGTGCGTTAAATCCTGCATCAATCAAAAACAAATTTGGCGTTATATTCGAGAACACCGAATTGTTTGCTGGTAGCATCTACAACAACATACTGTGCGGCAGAGCAATCGCGCCAAAGTCGCTCGAAGCTTTGCTGCTGAGTCATGAAGTATTTGACGCCCTTCTTGATCTCCCCATGGCGCTGGAAACCTATATTCTCGATAATGGCAAAAACATTTCTCGCCTTGAGTGCGCCGCGATATTGCTTGCACGCGCGCTATTACATCACCCTGCATTTTTGTTTCTCGATGAGATTTTCGGTGGCTTGAGTCTAAAAGATCAACAGATCATCGCCGACTATCTTGTCAGCCTTGACATCACACGCGTCGTCACGTCGCTATCAGGCACTATTCCGCTCAAGCCAGATATGACGATCAATCTTGCAGCAAGCAAGGTCGCTTAAAGCTTACACGAATTTTCGTACGACGATAACCGAAATCACCAGATCACGACTAGAACAAAAAACAAGTTGTCCTCATCACGACGAAATCACGTGAAATTTTTGGAATTGGAAATGGAGTGCTTATGAAAGTTAGCAAAGATAGACACCAGCACGATCAGATTCCCTCACGTGATAGCAATTTTGGCCCGTCTTATCAGCTAAAAGCATGCAAGAACAAGGTCAAGGTCGAGCCCATGAAACAAATGGCCGCATATTTGCCTGGCCACACCATTCGGCCGATCGAAATGTTTGGCCTTTGCATCAATGGTCTTGATTATCGGCTCATCGATACGATTGATGTGGCGCTCGAGGTTCCTTTGAATGCCGGCGATCGAGTCATTCCTGGCGCCAAAAAAGACGCACGCATCCGCGTTAAACCAAATACCGTAGCGCTCTTGTCGCTTGGTCTTAAACGCAATAGCGACGGTGTGCTTGCGCTCGCTGATTTTACGCTTGGCTTCAATCATGGCATCACGGTGAAAAATCCTGCTTCAAGTTTGCAGCCAAATAGCGACAGCAGTTTTGATTCGCTAAAAGATTGTATTGCGGACGTCAAAATCAAACACGTGATCATCGATGAACACGGAGACGTTTTCGTCAACGGTAAGATCAAGGCATTTGGTATTATCAAAGAGCAATTGCCGCGAAAATTTCATCACATTGACGTGCCGCGTCTTAATGAGGAGTTTCTTGCAAGTATTGGCCTTATCAACGGCTCATCAACGTCGTCAAAAACACCGTTGCAAAAACGCTTTGACATTAAAACAATTCTCGCGCAAATCGGCGCGCTCACAACGAAGATTCACTACACGGTATCGCTCAAGGGCGACCCATCGCAAATATCCATGCTCAAGGGTAATACCAATTTCGAAGGACCCGAGGCGCCCATCGCGGCGAGACTGCAAGGCATCATTTGCGTTAACGATGAGCACGCGGTAACGATAGATATCGATAGCAAGCACAGCCACGCATCGTGTTCGCTCGGCCAATTTCAACCGGGGCTGCGCGCCAAAATTTCTCATATTGGTGGCGACGCATCTATGCGCGTTGCTGCCCAAGGCTGCATCAAAGGCACTGGCACGGAACTCACGCTAGACACCTTTGCGAAGCAGCGCGTGACGGGCATCTTGCCACGACGAGGACAATCACCGTCGCTGCGCAAAGATATGCCGATGAGCAATAATGAATTCAATGCATCCATGGGCGCAGAGCGTGTCGATTTTGCGGGCCGCTTTTGTGTGCAGGCCGATGTCAAACGCGAGCTTTTGAATGCCAAGGGCAAAGTTGACCTCAACCTTAATATTCTTAAGCCTTATGCGCAGACGCTCGAGCGCGGCGTGACGATGGATGGTCATATGTCCTTGCACGCGAAACTCGAAAACATCGTCTATGAAAATGCGCGCGGAATTACTTCTGGAGATAGCACCATCAACATTGGGGTGCATCCTTCGGACCAAACGAAAAAGACCTTTCCTGAGCTTCGCAAAGTAGTATTTACCTACGACGTTAAACTCAAAGAAGGTGGTATGGCACGGGTTACGCCGCCTGAATATGGCATCACGCGCTTTTTGCGGCCAGTTATAAACTACGAAGGACATAACGAGCGCGTCGACAACAGTATCACCAAGACACCGCTTCATCGGATCGGAAGCGTTGAATATTTCGCGCACGTGGAGAAATTGACCGGGGCAAAGTTGCGGAGAGCAGCTACTGTGAAGATCTTGGTTGACGGCATTAAATCACTGCCCGAGCGGCTTCGCATCATCAACGAAGCGAAAGATTCGATCTGCCTTCAAACCCTCGTCTTCAAAGATGATCGCTCGGGTTGGGAAATCGCCCGCGCGCTTGTGGCGGCGCAGCAGCGTGGCGTGCGGGTTTACGGCGTAGTCGATTCGCTTGGGAACTTGGAAACGATAAGCGGCATTGAAAATGAGCATCCCATCTATGAATACTTGCGTGCGAACGGCGTGCATTTGCAAGTCTATAATAGCTTTGTTGAGCAGGCACTCAGAACGCTGTTTGCCATTGTAAAAAAATACCCGAAGGTGTTTGCGATCAAGAGTCCTCAATCGCTCAGTAGGCTTGTCGACATGCTGCGCTTTTTAGAACGTGTTGTGGATGTTGCCGAGGACAAAAACAAGGAAATTCCCCACACCGATCGCACGCAGCTCAAAACTGCGGTGCACACGCTCTTAAACGGCAAGTCTGGTGTGTTGCCAGAAACATCAGTGCAAGAGCTGCGTAATGCACTTAAAGATAACATGACGACGCTCGATGAATTATTGCAAATCCTCAAACGCACCGGCAGCGCGTCGTTTCGTTGGCATGAGAAATATTTGATCGCCGACGATCGGGTAGCGGTAGTTGGCGGCATGAATATTGCCGATGAATACATGCGCGGTGGGCGAAACGAAACAGTTGTCATCGGCAAAAAGCGGCAACCTGCTTGGCGAGACACTGACGTCTTGCTTGAGGGGCCGATCGTTCGTGACGTGTTTCGCAGCTTTCGTAGAAATTGGTTTCATCTAACCAATGAGCGCCTTGTGTTAAAACGCAGCGAACCAAAGGATACGGAGCAGAATCAATCATTTTCAGTGAGCATAATTCAGCATCGGCCCTTCGAAGATGGCGATCATAAGGTGCTCAATTTTCTTCTTTACAACCTGCGCACGCTAAAGCCCGGGGAGAAAGCATGGTTTGAGACGGCCTATTTCTTGCCGCGTGGAATTCTTCGCGCACTCCAGCGCGAACTGGTCGCCGCAGCCAAGCGTGGTGTCGACGTGCGAATTCTTACCAACAGCAAGGAAACCAGTGATTTTGGTTTGCTCGTTGAAGCAGCAGCGTTTGATGTGCGCGAGCTTCTCGAGGCTGGGGCTCGCGTTTACTATCGCAATCAAGGCCGCATGGTTCACGCGAAAGTCATGGTGCTCGGCGATCAATTGACGATGGTCGGTTCATGGAACATCGACAATCGCTCGGCGATGCATGATTCTGAGGACGTTTGCACTATCTATGACAAAAGCACGACGGATGAGATGATCAGTGTTTTGCAAGTCGACATGAATGAACAGTCGACTGAAGTTTTGCTTTCAGATTTGCAAAACCGAAGTCTCGTGCAGGAAATTCGATCTGCTGGGATACTTCTTGTCGGGGAGTTGGTTTAGTATTCAGGAGTAATGTTAACTCACGACATGCTCATGAAAAATCTCACGACGATATTCAACAACGCTAAAAAGGCCGAAAGCTCACCAGCCACATCACCAAAATCGTAATGGCAACCATGGCTGTTGCGAGGTTTTGGCGTCGTTTCACCAAAGCTTCTACGGTGGTCTGGCCGAATTGGTTTTTAAGAATTTTCTTTTGCGTGCGAAGGTCAAAGACCATGAGCAAAAAGATTGCTGCCACCAAAAGCACTTTGGCATGCATGTAGCCGGCGCCTTTGAAATTGTCCCAGCGCATCACCGACGAGTGCAGGATGCCGGTGAGCAAAAGCAAAACCAAGCCTGGTGCAGCGAGCAAGTGAATGCAGGTGTTGGCATTTTTGATGCTTACCGCGCTTGGTCCTGCTTTTTTCACTAAGACGAGACTTGCGGTAATTCCACCCATGAGCAACGAAAAGCCGAGAAAGTGCAGTAGACGGAAAATAGGTATGAGCGCCTCCATTTTACTTCGTCTCCTTTTTGGCATAAAGATTGAGCGCAAAGCTAGCTTGCGCATTTGCACGCAACAATAGGTGCCCGATGAATGATCTGAAATGGATGGAAGCAAACATCACTGAAGCAAAGAAAATGCTGTCAAAGCGTGGCGATGTTCAGCTCATCGACGAGCTTATAGGGCTGTTTAAGGAACGTCGCGAACTTATCGTGTCGTCTGAAGAAATCAAACGCAAACGCAATGAGATTAATCAACTATTGAAGACTGCCGACAAATTGGAAATCGAAAAGCGCCGTGAAGAAATGCGTTTTTTGTCGACGCAAGTCAAAGACAGCGACAAACTGCTCAATGACCTTGAAGCAAAGCTCAGCGATTTAGCACTTGGCATACCCAATTTGCCCCGTCACGAAGTGCCCGAGGGCAAGAATGCCGACGACAATGTGGTGGTGAAGGAAGTTCTCGCAAAACGCCAATTTGATTTCACGCCGCGTGACCATGTCGAATTGGGGCAGCTCACCGACACCATCGATTTTCCACGTGCGGCTAAAATTTCTGGCTCGCGCTTTGCCTTTTTGAAGGGCGCGGCTTCAAAATTGAATCGTGGGTTGATTCAGTTCTTTACCGATTTTCACGTCGACAAAGGCGATACAGAACTTACGCCGCCGTATCTCGTGCGCAGTGGCGCTATGGTTGGTGTAGGGCAATTTCCCAAATTTGTCGACGGTGTGTTTGCGGTCACTAAAGTTGGCGATGAGCCACTCTATCTAATACCTACTGCTGAAGCGCCGGTTACCAATTTCTTCGCCGACGAAATCATCAACGAAAGCGAATTACCACAGCGCTTCTGCGCCTACTCACCATGTTTTCGTTCAGAGGCGGGTGCCGCAGGACAAGATACGCGCGGGCTTATTCGCATGCATCAGTTTGAAAAAGTCGAAATGGTTCGCTTTGCCAAACCAGATCAAGCCGCTATAGAACTCGATGCGATGGTCGAGCGTGCGTCGACATTGCTCTCGATGCTCGAATTGCCGCATCGTATTGTCGCTTTGTGCGGCGGTGATTTGAGCTTTTCATCAGAGCGCACATTCGATCTCGAGGTATGGTTGCCTGGTCAGCAAACCTTCCGCGAAATTTCATCATGTTCGTCTTTTGGTAGTTTTCAAGCGCGACGCGCCAAGATCAGAATGCGAAGCGTCAGCGGAAAAGTCGAACCACTCGTGACGTTGAATGGTTCCGGCCTTCCGCTTGGTCGGACTATTGTCGCTATTTTTGAAAATCATCAACAAGCAGATGGCTCGATACGTATTCCCAAAGCATTACAACAGTACATGAGTGGTCTAGAGGTGATAAAAGCTAAAGCCTAGCTAGTTTGCTTTAAGACTGCACTGAGGACATTCCTCCTGAGGATGACGGTGGCGCTCATCACGCCACCCATGAGAGCGCCGCCGACACCGGCGGTGCAAATGTCTGAGCCCGTCAAATAAAATCCGCTAAAGGGCGTTTGTGGTCGCAACTGTGGCTGACAAAAGCGCGCTGGATTATGCGCGAGGCCATAGATCTCGCCCTCTTCGTGTGAGACGAAATGTTTCGTGGTTACTGGTGTTGAAAGCTCAGCGTGCTCGACGTGACCCTTCACTTGTGGACATTGTTGATAGAGAGCATCGAGTAGGCGCTTAGATAAATTCTCCTTAATAGCCTCGTAGTGAGGACCACGTTTGTGCCATGCAGTGTTTTCATATGACTTAAACCAGGACCACGGCGCAAGCCCAATGACTTCGATGGTTGAGCGCCCTGGAAAGCGATTGCTAAAACTTGGGTCTTTTGCCGACGGAAACGATAGATAGGCGAGCGGCAACGGCTTTGTTGGATCACCGAGATAGCTATCTACCGATCGATCGTGATCGTGGCCCGGGTAAACCCAAATATTTGATGGCGAGAGATTTAGGCTCGCCGCATCCTTGTTGATGCCGACGTAGAGCGCCGCGTGCCCCGATGAGGGCGGGACGTCTTTCAGCGAGGCTTCAAAGTTTTTCGCGCGTTGTAATTCCGCTGGCACAAGATTCTTCCACGTGTTGACCCAACCAACATCGCTCACGATGATAGGCGCGGATAAGACGCGCCCGTCGGCGAGGGTCACGCCGCGCGCGCGGTCATTCTCAAACACGACCGAAGTCACCTGCGCCCGCGTGATGACGCGACCACCATGATGCTCGATGACATTGGTGATGGTGCGCGCGATCTGTGATGAACCACCGATAGGGTAAGCCGCTCCGGCCAGATAATGTTTGACGAGGATGGCGTGCATGAGAAAACTCGCTTGCCCCGGTGGTAGACCGTAATCGCCATATTGTCCCGTTAATACCGTAGCCAATAGGCTGCCGGAACTAATGCCGCATTCGAACAATACTTCATTGACGGTCTTGTTCGCGTCGCGCAGTGCCGTAAACCGTAGTAGCGGGCCCACGAAGCGAGCGATTGCCATTGGCAGTACTTTTTCCATGAAAAAGCCGCGGCTATGACGAGCCGCCTGTGCAATGCGTTTCATGTAATTGTCGATAGCGGCTTTTTGATCAGGAAAATATTCCTTCATCCGCGCCGCGAATGCGTCTTTCCCTCGAGGAAATTGAAAACGTTTGTCACCAACGACGATGGTGTCATAAATTTCGCCCATGTCTGCCCAGCGTAATTCCTTGCTGCTGATGTAATCGAAGACGCGTCGCATCAATGACGAAGGCCTCTGGACCTCGCCAATGTAATGCACTCCTACGTCCCATTCGTAACCTGGGCGCGTGAAGGTATGCGTGAAACCGCCCGCCGTGTAGTGTTTCTCGAGCACGAGCACTCGTTTATTCGCGAGGCGCGCAAGCAACGCAGCTGTGGTGAGGCCACCGATACCCGAACCGATGACGATGGCATCCCATTGATCTTCAATTTTTGTTTGTTTGTACGAAGAACCGATAGACATAATCACTTCCCTCATGACGAGAGTTATTTAATTTGTCGTCGCTTCTTTGCCGATCAATGTCAATGCAAATGAAAAAGCCACGATAAAAATGCCTCGGGATGCTGAAGGGCATTTTCATCGAGAACGCATAAAAAAGCTGCATGCATCTGCATGCGGCTTCTTGGCGTGATCGCGAATGATGCGTCACGTCGAAAAACTAAACTTCGTCGCTTTTTACTACGACGTCTTCTTCGTCTGCTGCTGCATCCATTTCTGCTTCAGCACCAGGCTTTTTTTCGGTCTTTGGCTGTGATTCAACGAGGGCCTTCAACTTCTTAAGACC
>CAZRSD010000040.1:0-11347 GCA_964602645.1 uncultured Myxococcales bacterium | reverse complement strand
GCTTGTTGCGCCACTTTTCGTCATTGTTCTCGTCGGTCTTAGTTTTCTCTTTCGCGCTGAACTCATCACGTTTGAACATACCACGTATCGGCTCGTGCGCTTCACCAGCGTGTTTGCCATGGCCGCGTCGATCGTGGCTTTCATGGCGTGGTTTTTCTCAACGGCAAAGAATGGCACTGTGTCGATCGCTAATTTTCATGTTGGCTCACACTTCGACATAAGTCTGCGGCTCTTTTTCACCTGGCGCAATCTCGCGTTTTTAGTGAACTGCACTACCATCAACGCGGTCATTACGTTCTTTTCCCATCGCTATTTGCATCGCGACCCTGGTTATCGTCGCTTCTTCATGACCATTTCGCTCTTTGCATTTGGGATAAATCTCATCATTCTCGCCGGTAACTTTGATTTGATCTTTGCTGGCTGGGAGCTTGTTGGGCTGTCCTCATTTCTCTTGATCGGTTATTTTTGGCATCGCCCCAAGGCTGTTGCTGCCGCAACGAGAGCGTACTATATTTTTCGCGTTTGCGATCTCGGGTTGTTAGCGAGCATTCTCATAACGCATTTCTTTTGGCACAACCTCAGCATTTTCAACGACATCAGCAGCCTCAATGTACATTCCGTGCTGTCGCAAGTGCCGAACACGTGGCGTTGGCTTTTGAGTTTGTCGATCTTATTACCGGTACTCGGCAAATCCGCGCAATTTCCGTTTAGCTTCTGGTTGCCCAAAGCCATGGAAGGCCCCACGCAATCAAGCGCCATCTTTTATGGTTCGTTGTCGATTCACGTCGGTGTCTTCTTGCTCATTCGCACTATGCCGGTGTGGTATAACACAGCAGGCTTCACGTATTTGTTATTCGGCATCGGTATCATTACCGCTATCTCGTCGACATTGTGTGCTCAGGTACAATCAAACATCAAAGGCCAAATTGGTTACGCATCGATCGCGCAAGTGGGCATCATGCTCGTTGAACTCTCGTTTGGCCTTAGTGCCATCGCGCTCCTTCACATGGTGGGGAACGCGTTTCTTCGCTGCTTTCAGTTGCTCGTCTCCGGGTCAATTCTCACGACGCATCTGCATATGCAAAGCGCTGTGCGCACCTTTGGCCAGCTGTCTCGCTTCTCGCTTACGCAAATGTTTCCGGAGCGCATGCGGCCAGCGCTCTATGTCTTTGCCATTAACGATGGCTTCTTCGAAGAGATCCTGAAGAAAACATTTGTGAAGCCAACCATGTGGCTTGCTGTGCTTTGCAACAACCTGGTGCATGTTGACATGTTTGGTTTAGCCAAGGGGGCCTTCTGTGCATCTCGTCGAGAACTGAGCATGCATGCGGGTGCTACACTCAGATCGTTTGCACCCATCATGGTCATGTTGACTATCGGTGTTGGGCTTGATGTCATATTTCAATCTTACGAGATCGTGCGCCTCTTCTCGCTTATTGTCGGGCTCATTCTGTCGTTTGCAGCACTTGGCGAGTCAATGCGCGCATTTCGCGCCCTCATCCTCGCCATTTTCGGCAACCTCTTCGCGTTTTTGAGTGTTACGAGCAGTAAGGCGGGGCTCTTGTATTTGATCGGCCTCATCACGTCGGCCATCTTAGCGGTCGAAGCACTGCGTTATATTGAGAAACGACGTTACATTGGCGATTTGAAAAACTACCTCGGCCTTTATCAGCAGTTTCCGCTTGCCGGCACCATGTTGCTGCTCGGTAGCCTCGGAATTGTCTCGTTCCCTATTTCGTCGACATTTTATGGTGAAGATTTGTTGCTGAGCTTAAGCATTAAATCAGGGCTTCATTTTTTGTTCTTCTTTCAACTGATTTTCATTATCAGCGGGATCGCGGTCATTCGTACTTATTCGCGCGTCATGCTCGGTCGTCGTGATAACGCCATGAAAGATGTTGCTCTTGATTTTACGCCGCTCAACATGGCGGTGCGTCTGCTGCTCTTTTTCGGTGGTAACGCGCTCGCGTTTGTGTTGGCGTTATCGTAACGCCTTTAGAAAGCGGTCTTGAGCCCATATATGGCGACGAGCCCTAGCACGAAATGCGAAATGATGACCAGCTTTAATTATTTGAGCGGAGCCAAAACAAAACTTAGAACGATACCTTCTTCTAGCATCTCAAATATTTTGTGATTTGCGAGGGGATTTATCGTGTTTAAGAATGCCGTAATTTTATTGTCCGTCGTCTTTTTGGGGCTAGTATCATGCACATTAGTCAATAAGACCACCAAAGATGCAAGCGTATCCAACGCGAAACCCGCGAAGAATATTATCTTCATGATCGTCGACGGCATGGGCTTTGAGCATGTGAAGGCCGCGCGCATTTATAACGGTATGAAGCCGTTCAGCTACGAGCAGTTCTCCTGCAAGACCAAGGTGACGACGTGCTCATTCGCCGGCGCCGACGACAATGGTCATTGCATAGCTGGCACGAGCGATGTGGTTGACAGTGCCGCTGCTGCAACCGCCATCGCCACCGGTGCCAAAGTTGGCAACGGCGTTATTAGTCGCGATTTGCCTCAGTATCCTGAAGACGTCGAGACTATTTTGGAACAAGCGAAGCGCAAGCAAAAGAGCACCGGTGTGATAGCTACGAAATTATTTACCGACGCAACGCCAGCAGCATTCGTGAGCCACGCCGACGATCGCGATATGACCGAAGAAATTTTGCAGGATATGTTTCAAGACTCGCGCCCAAATGTTGTCTTTGGTTCAGATACGAACTTGCATCGCCACTATGCAAAAAATTCATCAACCGCCTATCGCATGGTCCATAGCGGCGCTGATTTAGCGAGCGTCACCGAAGAAATAGCAAAGGGCGGCGCATGTGTTGGTGACGCGTGCCCCTATGTTTACGGCGGCTTTGGTCAATATGAAATGATACCTGGCGTCTTTGACAAGAAGTCCGGCTTGCCGCTTGAGATCACACCTGCCGCCAAATATGATCAACTCGGCGTGCCGCACCTTTCGCAGATGACCGACGCTGCGCTCAAGATTCTCAGCAAGAATGAGCAAGGCTTCTTCTTGATGGTTGAAAGTTCAATGCCGGATATGATAAGTCACTACAATATACAAATTGACGGCAACTCGCGTTCACCGAAGGCCATTGAGGTGCTGATTCGCGAAATGCTCGAAGTCGACAATACGATCAAAGTCATCGAACAATTCATTGCGAAAAATCCTGATACGCTCATTGTATTAACCGCCGATCATGAAACCGGTGGCCTCGTGATCGAGACAGATAGGACCGCATGCCTTGGCAAAGAAAGCTGCGTCCCGACAGTGAAATGGACTTCAGAAAAATATGAGCCCACGCCTGATAGTGCGGTGCAACATACCAATGCCGACGTACCGCTCTATGCATTGGGTAAAGGTGCCGAGCGTTTTTGCGTCGAGAAGGTTAACAACACCGACATTGCCAACTTGGCTCTTGCGAGATAGGCTCAATATCATCACTTTGTCATAGCAACAAACCATAATTAATCCGAAAAACGGATCCGGTGGTTAAAAAGTGAATAACGAATTCGCCGGCTAGTGTTCTATCGGTAGGCTTTCACGACGGAAGTTTGCCGATTTAAGGAGCATCTATGAAGCGAGTTCTATTGCTATTGCTTGCCATGACTCTTCTCCCTGTGCTTGCGCATGCAGGTACGACGACATTTAACGGTTCAGGCTCAGCGGTGGCGCCAGCGGAATTTATTACCGTGCAGTTTTCGGTGAAATCAGAGTGCTATACGACGAGCGCAGAGGCGCGCAAAGCTAATGATGCGGTGGTGCTTGCAATCCAGGAATACCTAAAGTCCAAAATCAATCCGAGCAATGGTATCGACAAAATTATCTGCAATGGCGGCTATGCGACAAAATATGAGCGAACCATTTACGACGGGCAACATTCGAAGACGGTATGTCGGAATACCTTTCAAAAGACCACTGACATAACGTTCAAGACGGCAAATGTTGAAGGCTTTGACGCGATGTTCGCCGAAATGCAAGATATCGTGCTTGCCGAGTATTCACGTGGCGATGAGTTTAGCATGGAAGCTATGAGCTATGCAGAAATGGGCACGCCGAGCGCTGATATTTGCGAACATACCCGCGCTAGTCTACGCGACCAAGCAATCGTGAACGCAACGAAAGATGCGCAACGTAAATTCCGTTCATTTGCAATGTGCAGTGGTATCGATTTGTCGGAATCACTAATCGTCGCAGGTGGCGAAGAACGCGCCAAAGTCTCCTATCACAAGTCGCGATATATGGAAAGCGCACCAATGAGTGATGTTCCAGTTGTGGAAACCAACTTTGACAACATTTCAGTATCGGCAGACGTATGGGTGGAATTCGAACATCCTGAAACGCTCTTTTCAAACTGTGCGCTTATGACGGGTGACTCGCCGTTGTCAAGCAAATAACAGCATAGTCAAAAGACTGAGTCGACAAGCCCCGGCCTTGCGGGGCTTGTTGCTGTTAGCGTTGAAAATCGTAAATGCCACCGAGCCCGAGCGTTGTTGCGATCTCATCAAGTGCACGATGGCAATTGTGCAAAAAGCCGCGATCGAAGAAATGCCCTACGTTGTGCTCGTCGACATAATAGGCATGCACGATGCGGGAAAGCTCCTCATAGATGTCGTCAGTAAAAACGACGCGACCACCAAGGTGTTGCAGCTCGTCGTCGTTGATCACCACGCGCAATCGCAAACATGCGGGTCCGCCGCCGTTTGCCATGCTCTCAGACACGTTGAAAAAACTCACCTCATCAATTGGATTATTGCCGCTTATGATTTGATCTATCGCCGCGCGCGCATGCACATTGGTTTGACTTTCGGCCGGTGCAAAGAGCAACATGTTGCCGTCGGGTTTGGTCAGCAGCTGCGAATTAAATAGATAAGACGTCACGGCATCTTCTATCGGCAAATCCTTGTTGCCTATCTCGATGATGACAGGCTCTTCCTTAAACAAGGTTTGGTAGGCCTGACGAATTAGCGCCATGGTTTTAGCTTGATCGACGTAAGCAAGCTCATGACACAAAAAGACATTTTGATTGCCGACAGCGACGACGTCGTTATGAAATGCGCCCTTGTCGATGGCCTCGGAATTTTGTTCAAGGTTCAGAATAGCGTCGGGCTTAAGCTTATGTCGTTGTGCAAGCGCAAGATTTGCCAGTTTGGATTGGCGAGCGGGAAATTTCTTGGTCTTTTGGGTGAGCGACTCAGCTTCTTTGCCATAGACGAAGATCTGTAGCCCGCGTGAGCCGTGGCTTTTGCACAAGCGCGTGTGATTGGCTGCACCCTCGTCGGAAAACACATCATGGGCGATGAGCGGTGGATGCACCGCGAAGAATTCAGAGCTCGAAAAGATCTTTTGAAATACAGTAAACGCGAAACTTGCCTCGATGCTGCGATGTAACATTGCTACGAGATTGGCAGGACTAATATGGGTTTTGTGGTCGTCTGAATCCGTGCGCGGGCTTACGGTTGCTGCGTTGGCCGCCCACATCGCCGATGATGAACACAAGCTCGACATTACATGGGGAAACTTTTGATGCACTTCGTGCAAAATCTTTTCGTCAGCGCCGTGGAAGCCCAAATTGCGAAAACTCTTCATATGCGGGCGCTCATGCGGCGGCAAAATGCCCTGAAGAAAGCCGCGCTCTTTGAGGTACCTCATCTTCTCGAGGCCCTGAAGTGCTGCGCGTTTTGGATTAGCAAGCCGCGCGCGATTTTTTGCAGAGGCAAGATTCCCGAGCGAAAGACCACCAAAATGATGTGTTGGGCCAACTAAACAATCAAAATTCATCTCATGAGCGCTTGTTTGTGCCGTCATTTAAGCTAGCCTTCTTACGCGCTGCCATACCCGCTTCCACCGGTATGCGTGAAATGGCATGACGCTTTATTCGATAGCTTTATAGCATTGAATATTACGTTAAGGAAAGTCCACGTGAAAATCGCAAGTATCATCCTCTGCGCTGGCGTTGGTAGTCGCCTCAAAAGCTCGAAGAGCAAACTTTTGCACCATGTATGTGGCCGGCCGGTGGCCTATTGGCCTATTCGCCATGCGCTTGATAATAGCGACGAAAGGCCGATCGTCGTTATAGGACATCAAGCTCATCTCCTCGAGCAAGAACTCCGAGGCTATTTTGGTGACGCGATTCGCTTTGCGTATCAAGAGGTACCAAACGGTACTGGTGGCGCAGTGCAAGCGGCGTTGCCGCTTCTCGACGGTGAAAGCAACGTCCTTGTGCTGTGTGGCGATACGCCGCTCTTAAAGCGTGAGTCGCTTGCCCGTCTTTTGACAATACAACGTAATAGCCACGTGCCGATAGCGATGTTGACAGCGAAGGCGCCAGAGCCTTTCGGTTACGGTCGCATCATCAGAAATAGCCAGCAACATATCGTCGGTATCGTCGAACAACGCGATGCATCACCACTTGAACGCGAATTGAGCGAGGTAAATCCTGGCGTCTATGTCTTTGAAGCGTCGTTCTTGCGCGACAATATTCCCAAGCTGCGTGAGAATCGCTGCGGCAATGAAGTCTATCTCACCGATTTGGTGCGTCACTATGTTGACGAGGGTGCGCTGCATGGGCCGATCGGCAGTTGGGAAATTAGTTACGAAGAGATGCACGGAATTAACGATCGCCGCCAGCTCGCATATGCGCAAAAAGTTCTCAACCGTCGTTTGATAGACCACTGGATGGACGAGGGCGTGACTTTCATGGACCCGGACAATGCGTATGTCGACGATAGCGTTACACTTGCCCAAGACGTGACTATTTTTCCCGGTGTTCATGTGCGCGGGCGCACCGTGATAGGCGAGGGCGCGATCATCGAGAATGGCTGTGTCATAACCGATACGGTGATAGGTCGAGGCGTTCGACTCTATCCTTATTCGGTGTGCGAAGGCGCGTCGATCGGCGAGAATTCGCATATCGGACCGTTTGCCCGCCTTCGACCAGATGCCAACCTTGAGCGCGACGTGAAAATTGGCAATTTTGTCGAGGTGAAAAAATCGCTCATCAAAGAAGGCACCAAAGCAAATCATCTCGCCTATCTGGGCGATGCAGAAATTGGCGCGCGCTGCAATATTGGCGCAGGCACCATCACGTGCAATTATGATGGCGCACGCAAACATCGCACCATCATCGGCGACAATGCCTTCATAGGGTCAAACGCTACTCTCATCGCCCCTCTTACCATCGGTAGTAACGCCTACGTAGCCGGCGCATCCGCGATCACCGACGACGTACCGCCAAAGAATCTGGCACTGGGACGTGCGCGGCAAGTAAATAAGGAAAGTAAGGGGCAGTAATAAAGATCCCGAAGCGATCGGCGTTCAGAGGTATCAGAAATAGTTAGGCGGCGACGTTAGCAAAAACTTCTTAGGATTTTCTTTAACGCCATTTTTGCTCACGCCAAAGTGCAGGTGCGCACCGACGCAGCGAAGGCCAGTGTTGCCCACGCGGCCAATTTGATCGCCACGTTTAACTTGTGAGTTGGTCTTGGTGAGAATTTCGCTCAAGTGACCGTACGTCGTGACGTGGCCGCTTGGGTGAAAGATCTCGACAACATTGCCAAACTCTCGATCAAGAGTCGCGCGTTTGACGACGCCATCTGCTGATGCATAAACTGGCGTGCCAATGGGTGCTGCGAAATCGATACCGTAGTGGCGTTTCACCGTTCTAGTGATCGGATCAATTCGTGGACCAAACTCGCTCGAAATGTAGCCGCCGTTTAGGGGTATCATGCTCGGCGTTGTCGAGAATGCATCGCGAATGGAAACTGCGCGGCCAAGTAAACCTGCCGCATCAAATCGTAGTTTTTCTTGCGTGTTCGAGAGAAAGAAGATGCTCTCTTTGGCGCTGCTCAAAACTTCGTCATGATCGATGCCTTCCGAATCAGAAAATCCGCAGCTTGGCTTTGCATTCGAACGCGATGCAAGTTTCACCGAATGGTTGGGATCGATATCCTTTATGACCTTCATGAGTTCTTTTTGAAACACGCGCACGTCGCTGGCGGCGTCTTTGATCTCTAAAAGTTCTTCGTCGATGGATAAAAGATCTTTTTTCAGCGTTTCGTTTTCAGTCAGAAGAACACTAATTCGATGGTCCTTACGCACGATCTGTATATATTGCCATGCCGTCGCCACCATAAAAAAGAATATGGCAACAACACACGTCTTAAGAGGCGTGACCAATCTCGAGGTAGTAATCTTCTTCTTCAAATCCATCAGCAACCTTTAAAAATGCGTTCTGGTCACTGCTCTATTTCACGCTGAGCGCTTATTGGCAACCCTTAGAATCTTACGATGCAATTCTCACTAGTATAACGCTAATATTGTCATCTCCACCTTTGTGGTTCGCTTCGTCAACTAGCTTGTCTACTGCCAATTGCGGTTCAAGCATCGAAATAATAGCAGTGATTTCTGCGTCAGATAACATATTATTAAGACCGTCGGTGCACAACAAAAAAATATCATTGACCTCCGTTGGGTACGTCAAGAAATCGGGCCGCACGTTTTCGTCGTGCCCTATCGCGCGCGTGATGATGTTGCGCAGTGAACTGACGCGTGCTTCTTCTTTAGTCATCACACCAGCTTCAATCTGTTCATTTACAAGAGAGTGATCACTGGTGAGTTGATGAAGTTCGTTGTTGCGGAGACAGTAAACGCGGGTATCGCCGATGTGTGCAATAAACGCTTGGCGCTCAAGAATCGCAACGGCGCTGAGCGTTGTGCCCATGCCGCGTAAATCTTGGTGCGTCATGCCGACGTGATAGACCTTTTTTGCCGCTTCACGAAATGCATCATCAAGTGCTGTGGCGACGGTTTTGCGCTCATGTCGCGAATGACGAAACGTCGCGTGAGCTTCTTCGACAGCTATTCTCGACGCGCGATCACCGCCGCGATGGCCGCCCATGCCATCGGCTACCATAAATAGACCAAGCTCGCTGTCCTGGTAAAATGAATCTTCGTTGGCAGCGCGTCTTCTTCCGATGTCGCTCTTTGCCCATGACTGAAGGCTGACCAAGGCTTAGCCCCATACTAGTATTGATAACTTAGAAAAACTTATTGGTTAAATCGCGGTTTCGCAAGTGACAAAATCAAATCAGCGCTTTTCGCAAATAACCATCGGAAGGGAAAGCATTTGGCTTATGTTTGCATGACGATGGCTGTCAAAAAAATCTCGACACCTTAAAGGAAAAGCCTGTGACCGACGGCAAAAAAAAATCTGCTCTGGCTCAAGAAAAAAATTTATCGACATGGACGACGCGAGCGCTCGCGGCACAAAGCGCGATTCTTGCAACCATCACTGCCGAAGAAAAGCGGGCGCTTCTTAAAGGGATGTTGCTCACGCGTGCGACGGACAACGCGCTCAAGCGACTTTTTTTGTCGGGCGAGGTCACGTATGGTGGCAAGGGTTTTCAAGGCAAGGGCTTTCGTTCACTTGGCCAAGAAGCGATCTATGGTGCAACGCTTAAGCTTCACGTTGGTCAGGATTATAGCGATGAAGAACGCTATTATGGCGACGTCGCAGCACCCTTGATCCGCGACCTCGGCGTGTTTTTGGCCATGAGCAATCACGATGTGGCAACCGCACTAAACGCGCAAGCAGGAAAAGCGGGTAAGCCGTGTGACGGGCGCGATTTGCACCTCGGCGATTTTGCGAACGGCATCGTGATCCCAGCCGCTCCCCTCGCTATTGCCACCGCAACATTGACGGGGATTGCTCTTTCCTTCGCTATCAAAAACGAACCGCGCGTGGCCTTGAGTTTCATCGGCGAGGGCGGCTCGTCACTTGGTGAATGGCACGAGGCTATCAACTGTGCGGCGGTCATGCGCCTTCCCATGATCTTTTGCATTGAGAATAATCAAACAGCACTCTCTACGCCGGTCTCGCAACAAAGCCGCGTGCGAAGCTTCGCTGACAAAGCGATCGGCTACGGGATACCCTCGCTTAATGTAGACGGTAACGATGTTTTGGCTGTTGCCAGCGCCTTCAAATTCGCTGCTGACGAGGCGCGGGCAGGGCGTGGGCCCATACTGATCGAACTCATGACGATGCGCATGTGCGGCCACGCCCATCATGACGACATGCTCTATTTGGGCAAGGATCCACCATTAGGTTTCGCGATTGAGCCCGCACAGCGTGGCGGCTATGTCGATGGGACTTTGTATGAAGCATGGCGTGCACTCGATCCGATCGAGCGGTTTAAGCAAACGCTGCTTGCTGATCGCATCGTTATCGACGACGACATTGAGCAGTTTGGGCAGGACGCATTGCAACGGGTCGAGGCTGCGATCGATGAGGTGACCGCCCGGCCATGGCCCTGCTTCTCGCGCGATGATCAAGAATTGGTGTTTAAGGCTCCATGGATTTATGCCAAGAAAGATAGGTTCACCTCGACACCCAGGCGTTTTACCATGTCAGGGCAGACCTATATGCAAGGCATTGCCGAGGGCGTTCGTCGTGCGTTTAAAAAATATCCACTGTGCCGTGTTATCGGCGAAGATGTAGCCCCACCTTATGGCAATGCGTTCATGATGTTTCGTGCCATCATGGACGAGTTTTCCGATCGCTTTATCAATACACCGATCGCCGAGAATGCCATCGTTGGTGCGTGTGTCGGAATGGGTTTGCAAGGTCTGCGACCGATCGGAGAAATTCAATTCAACGATTTTGTCGCGTGCGCGATGAATCAAGTCGCAAACAATGTTGCAAAGCATTTTTTTAGAACTGGTCACAATGTGCCGATGGTGCTGCGCATGCCTTATGGGGGGCTCAGGAGAGCTGGACCGTTTCATTCGCAGGATACATCGCCGTGGTTTTTCCAAACGCCAGGCCTAAAAATTATGGCACCCAGCACGCCCCATGACGCCCTGCACATGCTTATCAGAGCAGTCGACGACCCGGATCCGGTTTTGTATTTCGAGCACATTGCGCTGTATCGCGACCCAAAAATAAAACAGGATCTCTCGGTGGTTGACGGCGATATTGACGGTGCCGCACTGATTGAATGCGGATCTGATATCACCTTAGTGTCCTATGGAGCTTATGTCCACGTAGTGCAAAATGCCGCAAAGAAATTGAGAGAAAAATATACGATTAATGCTGACTTGATCGATCTCAGATATCTGTCGCCTATTGATTTTGACACCATTTATGCGAGCGTAAAGAAGACGTCTCGATTGCTTTTGGCAGGTGAAGATAAAAAGAACGGCGGCATCCTCGCTATGATAGCGAGCACCATTGCTGAGGAGCGATTCACCTGGTTGGATGCGCCTGTCACCGTTTTAGGCGCACGCGATACACCCGTGCCGTATGCACCCTCGCTAGAAGACGACTATCTTCTT
>CAZRSD010000039.1:0-11352 GCA_964602645.1 uncultured Myxococcales bacterium | reverse complement strand
GTTTCGATCATGTGCACGGGAATACGAATGGTGCGCGCTTGATCCGCAATCGCGCGCGTGATCGCCTGACGAATCCACCACGTTGCATACGTCGAGAATTTGTAGCCGCGTTTGTATTCAAATTTGTCCACAGCTTTCATGAGGCCGATGTTGCCTTCTTGAATCAAGTCGAGGAACTGCAAACCCCGATTGGTGTATTTCTTCGCTATCGATACTACCAAGCGAAGGTTGGCCTCGACCAGTTGTTCTTTGCCGCGATTGGCTTTGCGCTCACCACGAGAAATACTCTTGTAGGTTTCGCGCAAACTTTCGACGTCAACTTGCGCTTCTTCTTCGACACGCTTCACGCGATGAATCGCCATCACGATGGTGCGATACCATTCCTGCAAAAGATCGGCAGGTTGGTGCCATTTTTTCGACAACATGAGCATGTCTTCATTCGAATCGCGTGCGGCTCTTAGCTCTTTAAGAACTTGATGGCTTGGCACTTTGGTGACGCGCTCAATGTTAGCGAGCTCAAATTCAGCTTTATTAATACGACGCACCAAGACCTTAATGCGTTGCACGATGCGATCGATCTGACGCTTGTTGATCTTCAGTTCGCGCAGCTGAATCACGATCTCCGATCGGATCTCGCCAAGACGCTCTTCAAGTTCCATGCGATTGGTCTTGCCGGCTGCTTTTGCTTGCTCAATCTTTTTGATTTGATCGTCGTAATATTCACGCAGCGTCTTAAGCTCGCCCATGATGCGCAGCGCGCGCTCAGTAACCTTCGGCTCGTCGAACTCGATGGTTTGACCGTCTTCGCCCGGTTCGTTTTCTTTAACGATTTCCTTAACGCGGATTTTGCCTTTCTTTAAGCGATCGCCGAGTTCAAGAATTTCTGACAAACAAATCGGCGTGCCGAGCACTGAATCGAGGACTTCGATTTCGCCCTGCTCGATACGTTTAGCGATGTCAACTTCGCCGTCGCGCGTCAGCAAATTCACCGAGCCCATGCGACTCAAATAGAGACGAACAGGGTCATTGCCCTTGGCGAATTCCGCGAATTCACCTTCGTCTTCGGTCACGGTGCCTTCGGTATCCTCGAAGTCTTCATCCATGTCGCGGGGCATCATCTCGGGGAAACCCTTCGATGCGTCGTCGATCACTTCGATGTCAGACTCAGCCAAAACCGCAATGACGTTTTCAATTTCTTCGAGGCTATTTACCTCGGGGCCAAGGCCTTCGTTCAGCTCATCAAAACTAATAGAGCCACGTTCTTTGCCCTTTTGGATGAGCTTCTTGATCTCTTTCTTCTCTAAGACTGACTTCATCGCCAAGGTCTTAGCGCTGTTATCGAGATTTGTTCGGTCTTGCGCCTTTTCCACAGACTTACCCTTTTTGACCTCAGGTTTTTTCTTTTCTTTCGTTAAACCCTTCGCCCGAATAGTTTGTTTTTCTTCTGACGCTTTCGAACGCTCTTTCGAAACGTTCCTGATGCTTTTCTTTTTAGACCCCTGAACCATGCTCTACCCACCAAAACTGAGGCTATCATCTCGCTAAAAAAACTCAGCGAGACTTATATGATCGATGCGACACACTCGCTCACCTTCTTAAACCAACGCTAACACTAAAAATGATGCGGCTTCCCAAAGTCGACAATATTTAGTCTTCAAAAAACTCTAGTCCCCCACCAATCTTAGTGAATGCGAGCGACAAAATATTCAAGGACATTCGCCTTACAACGACCATGCAGATAGACATTCTAATTTTTACTAGCTGCAAATCATAATGGCAATGCCCCAAAAGTTTGCAAAATTCAGGCTATCTGTTGCCATTACCAATCTTCAGAGGCGTCAAAAAACGTCTCATTTTTATTTAAGTCCCTGATTTTCTTTTCACTCAGATTTTCACGCAGCGCAGGCGCCAGTGAAAGGTCCTTCTTGATCGCCGGCTTCGCCACCACTTCAGGCACGTAGGGTGTAGCCTTGTGCGCCATTAAGAGTTCACTCTTTTCCTTGAGGCTCGATAGCACCGACGCATAATCTTTTTTCCGTTCAAAACCTTCAAGTTCGAGCCGCTTCTTTTTGATCGATGCTCTCACCTTTCGCTGGGCAATCTTGCGCTCAAGCGCTTTCAATGAAACTATAGCTTCGTCGTGAGACAACATGATTCTGTTTCGAATAATTTCACGAATTGTTGGCCAACAATCTGCATCAACATCACGCACTGCGCGTTCCATGAGTTCATCGACCAACACGGTAGGATTAGCAGCACGCTCGCGCGCAAAATTTTCCAAGATTGTCGAGATACTCGATGCAAGGCTTGGTGTTATCGTCGTCATGGCATGCACGAGTGCCGGCTCTGACATGGCTATTTCTAACGCGAGGCGTTCTTCTGGGGTTAGCCGCACGCGCGAAGGCGCGGGCATTGTGCTCGCCTTAGCTTGCACTGGCTCGGTTTTTACGCTCTTTTCAATTTCCGCCCATAGAATCGCGGGCTCTTCATGCAGGCGTTTCGCCAAATGCGCGACATATTGTCGTCGCAAAAGTGGCCGTTTGATACTGGCAAAGATCGGTACCAAGAGATCAATTTGTTTCACGCGCTCGCTTACGCTCTCCTGGGCGCCGATCGCTGCTTGATCGATGAGGAAGCAAATCGCATCAGTCGGCTTTGCAAACCGCGCCGCAAGTCCCTTGAGATCGCGCTTGACTAAATAATCACCTGGATCTTTCTCGTCGAGAAGCACGAGGTTTGGATCAATATTCGCGCGATGCAACAACACGAGCGCATTGCGCAATGCCATGACACCAGCATTATCGGAATCAAAACATACGGTGAGGCGCGACGACATCGAACGCAAAAGCTTAACATGCTCAACGGTCAACGCTGTGCCACAAAGCGCGAGCGCTGGGATTCCCAAAGCCCATAAGGCCATGGCGTCGAAATAGCCTTCTACCAAAACCGGCACCGCCCCCTTTTGCATCGCAAGCTTGGATTCATGCCAACCGTAAAAACTGCGACGCTTCTCGTAATGACTATAGCTGTGGGTGTTCACGTATTTTGGCGCGTCTTTGTCGACGTCAAGGAAGGCGCGCCCACCAAAGCCAACAATGATCCCATCGATATTGCGGATAGGAAACGTTATGCGCCCATGAAACGGCGGAATGAGCGAAAATCGCCCTTCTTTTAAAAGGCCCGCTTCTTGGGCGTGTTCGTCGCTCACACCTTTTGATGTTAAATATTCGCCAAGCATATCCTTTGCCATGCCGCCAAAGCCAAGACCGGCTTGACGGATCATGCGATCGCTTAAACCACGTTCTTGCTGCAAGTAACGTAATGCAGCCGGCGTTTCGAGAAGCTGCTTAACAAAAAATTCCTGGGCCACTTTTTGCGCAAAAAGCGCATCCTTTTCCGTCGTGATTTTGGGACGCACTGGTTTATGAGCGGTAATAATGCCGGCCTTCACCGATAACTCGGCAATCGCTTCAATAAAGGTCAGACCGCGTAGGCGCATGAGAAATTCAAAGATGTCACCCGCAGCACCACAGCCAAAGCACTTAAACCGCGCAGCATTGTCGCGCACATGAAACGACGGCGTTTTCTCCTGGTGAAAGGGACAAAGGCCAAGAAAATTGGGGCTACGCCCTTTAAGCTCAACTGCCACGCCAATGACAGAGCTTAACGGAATGCGCGCTTTTATTTCCTTGACGACGTCGGCTTTGTCCACGACGAAATGCTCCTCTTAACGTCCACCGAGAAGTGCTTGCACCACAGCTTGAATGCGTTTACCGTCGGCGCGCCCTTGGGCTGCTTTTATGCTCTCGCTCATGACAGCGCCCATATTTTTCATGGACGCTGCTTTTAGGTCGGTGATCGCCTTTTGCACAATCGAGCGAAGTTCGTCGTCGCTTAGCGCCTGGGGCAGATACCCTTCAACGACGCTCAGCTCACGCTGTTCTTTTTCCACCAAATCAGCACGATTGGCCGCTTGATAGGCTTCGATCGCTTCTCGACGAGATTTCGCCATTTTCTGCAAGACTTCGATGGCGATGTCGTCGGGAACAACGCGTCCATCGCCGCCCTGCACATTGTCTCGAATAGCGCGGTTCTTTAGCTCGGTGATGATCATGCTGAGCGCATCTTTCCGAATGTCCTTATTCTTAAGGGCGTTTTTCCAATCATCGACGACTTTTGCTTGCAACGACATAACGTTTCTCCTTCGCTCAATGAATTTACATGGTCTGCACAGTGCGCGTAATGTTTGCACCAAGTGCTACCAATTTTTTTTCAAGTGCTTCATAGCCGCGATCAAGATGATACACGCGGCGAATCTCACTGCGACCGCGCGCGGCGAGTGCAGCTATCACGAGACTTGCTGACGCGCGCAAATCCGTCGCCATGACCGGTGCACCCGTGAGCATTTTGACGCCCACGACTTTTGCCATGCCGCCCCGCAATTCTATTTTTGCGCCCATTCGTCGCAGTTCAGGAACGTGCATCATGCGATTTTCAAAAACGCGCTCGTAGATAGTGCTCGTACCTTCGGCGCACGTCATCGCTGCCATAAATTGTGCTTGCATATCCGTAGGAAATCCAGGGAAGCCCGCGGTTTCAATATCCGTCGCGACAAGGTGGTCTGGCCCCGTCACGGTGAGCTCGTCGCTATCGTGTTCAACGAAGGAAACACCGGCGTGAACAAAACGTTCCATGACATTGCGCACGTCGTCAACGCAAACATTGGTCAACTTAAACGAGCTACCCGTCGCTGCCGCAAGTGCAAGAAAGGTTCCCGCTTCGATGCGATCGGGTTTTATCTCGTGAACGAGGCCATTTAGCGATGAAACGCCTTCAATCTCAATAATCGCGCTTCCCGCACCTTTAATGCGTGCGCCAGCTTGGTTTAATGCGTCACACAATTCGGTGATCTCAGGCTCTTTCGCGGCTCTTCGAAGCGTGGTCTTCCCTTTCGCCAACACCGCCGCCATGATCAGGTTTTCAGTAGCCCCCACCGACGGCAACTCCAGCTCAAAATCAGCGCCGACAAATGAAGTCCCTTTAAGGTGCGCATGGATGTACCCGTCTCGCACATCGATATCCGCCCCAAGCATTTTGAGGCCCTGTAAATGAATGTCGACGGGACGGGTACCAATTGCGCAGCCACCAGGCAATGACACCACCGCGCGGCCATTGCGCGCGAGCAACGGCGCAAGCACCAAGACTGACGCGCGCATCTTTCTCACGACGTCATAGTGCGCTGTCGCGTTAGTGAGCGTTGCGCATGTGGTCTCAAGCTGATGGCCTTCCATGGTGCACGAAACGCCAAAGCTACGGAGCAAATCGAGGAGAAAGCGCGTGTCAGCAAGATTAGGTAGATTTTTGATGACGCTCTTTTGGTTCGTTAAGAGCGTCGCTACCATAAGAGGAAGTGCGGCATTCTTACTGCCGGAAACAGTTACTGTGCCACTTAGTTTGCGACCACCTTCAATAATCAGCATTTCCATCGTCATTGTCCATTCAAAAAGGGTTGGCCTAAAGCGTTCCACTCCCATCGCGCAATTGCAACACGATGCAGCGGTCTCGGGCGCCGAGATCCTGAACGACCGCGATCAAGCGCCAGCACGGTGCAAGCATGGCCACGACGGCCTCTGCTTGATCAAAACCGATTTCAAAAACCAAATATCCCTCGTCAGCCAAATAAGATGCTGCGTGCGCGAGAATGGCGCGATAGAAATGCAACCCATCTTTATCGCCATCAAGCGCAGCGATGGGCTCAAAATCTTTAACCGACGACGATAACGCCTCAATATCGCCACGTGGAATGTAGGGCGGATTGGAAACGATGAGTGCGGCCTTATGCTTTGCGGCCCCGAAAGCCTCGAAGAGATCGCCTTGGCGCAGTGTAACACGCTCCACAACGTCAAGCTGCTTCGCATTTTCGCTCGCTATGCTGAGCGCATCATGCGAAATGTCAGTCGCAATCAGAGAAATATGTGTTCGTTCTTTCGCGATGGTAAGGCCAATTGCACCACTGCCCGTGCAGAGATCGATGATGCATCCCGTGCTCTCAACGTCGATGCGCTTCAAGCATTCTTCAACGACAATCTCGCTGTCAGGTCGCGGAATCAAGCATGCGCGAGAAACGACAAAGTCTCGGCCATAAAATTCTTTATGCCCCACAATATAGGCAACCGGCTCATGACAAAGGCGGCGCGCGACGAGCGCTAAGAATTCTTCTAAGGTCTCATGCGTATGCTGCTCGTGGCGCTTTAAAAATAATTCAAGGCTCGGCACTTTGAGCACGCACTGTAAGAGGATCTCCGCATCAAGCTTTGGGCTCTCAATACCGACAACAGTGAGCTGCTGCGTTGCGAATTCGATGCTCTCAAGAAAACTAAAGTCGACACCAGGAGCCTTGTCTTTTCTTTTTTTTCGCACAAACTGAACCTGAGGGGTGAAACCGCTTTGGGAGAGAGACATGTTAGGCATTGGTGCGTGGGAATTAACCATAATACTAGCGATAGTTTTGGTTTTGTTCGGCGGCAAGCGCCTTCCCGGCGTCGCGACGGGGCTTGGGCAAGCCATCCGCAATTTTCGTGGTGCGCTTAAGGGCGAGAACGAAGAAGTAAGTGGTCAACTCGAGGAGAAAAACCCTTCCGAAAAGCACGATCATGCCAAAACGTCGTGATCTTCATCGTCGTCGTCCTTGCGCGTACGTCTGAGCATCCTGACTGAGGAAACAGCGCTCACCGTCAATGCGAAGATCGAGACAAAAAACATGGCGGCATATACCAATTCACTGCGTGGCGCTTCGTCTACCACAATCAGCATCGCGTTATCGTCGACGGGTTGATTGTAGTAATCTTTAAAAAACACGCGGACTTTTTCAAGCTCAGAACCAGGCCCAAATGGCACAAGTCGGCCCTGCACCGTGATACGCGTATAGGGATTAAAGCGACTGCGGTATTTCTCCTCGTTAAACTCAACGTAGAGCTTTGAACCGAGCAAATGGCGTACTTGATATCTGCCGATGCGGAATGAACCTGCACGCAAACCACTGAGTGTCGCCGCTTTGTTACCGAGTATCCCCGTCGCTGAGACATAGCTGTTAGGGGCGATCTGATCTTGCTTAACACTAAACTGTGTGGCATCGCCGAGTTCGATAAGATCGGAAGTGCCTATCGTGTGATACACTAATTCGTCAAACCGGGTCGACCACAGCCATACCACGACGACAAGCAACAACACACTCAAAGCAAGCCGATACCATCCCGTTCTGGCCACAATTTCACCTTTGGCATAAAAAGATCCTCACAGCGAAAGATCCGAGTTTTACCTCGTCAAACCGCCGTCGAGAAAATTCTTAACTAGCACCTAAAAATCTGTTTGAATCGATTCTCAACATCATCTACGGTGATGTTTTTTGCAATGCTTATTTCTAACATGAGGAGCGAGCGGGCGGTATCAAGCATTTTGCGCTCACCAAAACTCAATTCCTTGTCACCCTTCAAAACGTAAAGATCGCGCAGCACTTTGGCTACTTCAAAAACCGAACCGGTTTTGATCTTTTCCATGTACTCACGATGGCGTCGATTCCACGTGGTTCCGTCAGTTATCTTCTCGCGCTTTTTCAAAACATCGAATACTTTGTCAGCGTCAGCTTCTTGCACTACCGGACGCATTCCTACTTGCTCTTCATTGGCAATGGGAACCATGAGGGTCATTCCGCTATCCAAAAGGCGCAACACATAAAACGACTGTTCAAAGCCACCGATGTTCTTCTTTTCAATTTTGTCCACTTCAGCCACGCCGTGGGCTGGGTACACAACCTTATCGCCAATTCTAAATGTCGCCATTATTATTTCCGCCTCTAACACTCTTTTTATAGAATCTTGAAAAACTAAAAAGCCCCCTTGGTTTCGATTTTGCGCATTGTCCAGCGCCTCACCCGCCTGCTCGTCTTCAAGCAGTAGTCTCTCCGCGCCAGTATTGAAAACCCGCATGAATAAAGAAGGCCACTCATTCTTATAGCACAAAAATGGCCTCATGACGAGCCCAAAGCTAGAAGACGATTAACGACCTTGATGTGTGATGGATTTTCAGCTAGTAGCCTATCTTTTAAGCATCGTCGAACCAATATTTTAAAACTAAAAATAAGAAGTGTTCTCATTGTTATTTTTATATTATTTAAATCGCAACAACCATCGCTCCGAACACCGACATAACCGACACTACAGCGCTTAGCATAAATTTCCGAATGACCTCGCGCTGAGATTTTGGCCTAGATTTTTCTCGCTGCGACCGAGAATAGTCGACCTATTTGAGCGAGCAGCGAGGAAAATCTAGGTCAAAAGATCAAGCGAGGGCGTTCGGAAATTTATGCTAAGCGCTGTAAGCCGGTCCTTGCAATTTGCTCGGTCCGCACGAAGATTATTCGTTGTCAGCATCCTTTTGCGGAGGATCCATTTGCTGAGCGGTAGTTGGCTTCGCATCAGGTTGTGCATTTTGTTCCGTTCCCGGTGTTGCTGCGGATGCACCTCCTTGATGAGGCTGTCCGGCTGGCATTCCCGTAGGCAAACCATGGGCTCCTGTGGCAAGTTTTGGTTTATCGTCTTTGCTCAACTCAGCCACGCGTTCCTTATTGATCGTGATCTTAAATTCCGCGCGTAAATCATCCATGAATTTTTTGTAAAAGTCGTTGCGGCTTTCATAGGCAAGTCGCTTGGTGATTTTTGGCTTGGCGTCGGCAAAGCTCTCGTTGAGACCCTTGCGTTCACCGGTTTTCATCAAAATGTAGTACGCCGTATCGGTCATAAACAATGGCTTGATGTCACCAATATTGTCTTTCGCTTTCATATCATCAAACGTATTGGCGCCAAATTTCGCCTCAAATTTCGCTTTGTCGAGGTAATCGGTTTCATTGGTCTCAACCGAAATCTTACCGGTTGCCATGATTTTTTGCGAATGCTTCATGGCGATACGTGAAAACTCTTTGGTGTTTGAATTCTTCACCGTCGCTACAGCATCTTTGTGCATGAGCTCTGCAATTTGCTTGGTTTTGTTTTTGTCGGAACCAAACGGAATCGCGATATACGCGACCTTGAGCGCATCGCTACGATTGTAGAAGTTTTGATTCTTGTCGAAGTGCTCTTTCATTTGCTCTTCAGTGGCAACAAATTGGCTTTGCGCAGCTTCTAGCTTATCGCGCACAAGCCGTTGCACGACGACTTTTTTAATTTCGCGCTTGACTTCAGGGCGATCAAAATAGCCGAGTTCAAGAGCTTTCTTGAACATCGCTTCCTGCATGACTTGGCTTTCAATATAGTCATTACGCGCTTTTTCGGTGTTCAGGTTGGGCGCGCCGCGAAACGTTCCTTGCCGCGACAAAAAGTCTTCACGCAATTCTTCGAGCGTCAATTTCGTCGTGCCAACTTCAGCCAGCATCTCGCCTTCGCTCTGCTTCATGACGATGACCAGATCACCTTCTTTTGCGCCCTTCGGACCTTTTGTACAGCCATTGCTCACGACGGACAGCGCCAAAATCAAACCCACAGCAAAAATACTTCGTTTCATTTTTTCCTCCTCATCAATTTCACCTTACCTCGTTTTGACGAGGAGATGCACTAGAATCGCGTCATAATCAAACAAGCAATTTGTCTATGCGCGAGAGCAAGCCTTGAAAATCGCCATTTGACATGAAGAGCCACACTTCTTCATCTTTTGTCGACAACAAATCATATTCTAGATCACTATAGTTACCAAAGGCTTTCGCAGAAATGCCACGTTGATTGAGTGAAAAAGCGATTTTCTCGGTATCGATGCGAAGTTCAGGTGCCAAATGGCGGCCCACAGGAGCGAGCAAAACTCTATCAGCCTCGAGAAATGCTTCTTTATAACGCTCTTCAAATATCTTCATGCACGTTGTCGCCGAGCGTGGTTCGAAAATCGCGCACACTTTTTGGTGCGGGTATTTCAGCTTTGCCGCCTTTATCGTTTCGATCACCGCACTTGGATGGTGGGCAAAATCGTCTACAATCACCTTGCCCGCTTTGACGAAACACTCTTCAAGCCGACGTTTAACGCCAGCAAAGCAAGCGTAGCCGCGCGCAATCTCATCGTGACTCAGACCAAACTGGTGCAAAATGCCATAGCAACCGAGCGCGTTTTTAACGTTATGTCCACCAAACAGCGGCAGTGTCACCACGCCAAGGCGCTCGCTTTTATGTTTCACCATAAACGCGATGCCATGAGCGTCGAGCTTTTGATCGACTGCTTCGTAATCACAGCCGTCGCCATACGTGAGAATGCGCGCGGGAGTACCGGATCGCTTGATCGCTTCGCTAATGTTCTGGTCATGACCATTGACGATCATCGTCTTAGTGGGAAGCATTGTTTTAAAGAGGTTCGCAAAACCATCGATGACCGCATCTAAATCGCGATAGACTTCGGCCGCTTGTCAAAATAGGCCGTGTCGTATTCATCGCCTTCCACCACGAATGGTGAGCCATTTAGCGACGATGCGCGAAAGCTCTCGCCAAAATTGCGCGGAATGCCGCCGATCAAAAAGCCAGGGTCGCGATTCGCGGCAAAGAGCGTATGCGCAAGAAGCGCCGAGCACGTAGTTTTCCCGTGGGTACCGCTCGCCACCAATGGCACCCCATTGTTGAGAAACAATTTGTTGAGCGCCGCCGGAAACGAATCATGCGTAAGATTTCTTGCAACCATCGCTTGTGCTTCGGGATTATCTCTTCGAATGACATTACCAACGATAACCAAATCGACATGGTCAGGAAGATTTTTCTCGTCGTAAGGTGTGCAATACGTGATGCCCCAATCAGCGAGCTTATCCTTCATGGGTGAATAAACGGCGCTGTCTGATCCGAAAACGTGATGGCCTTTTTGCTTAAGAAGTCCTGCAAATGCCCCCATGCCCGTGCCACCGATACCCATTAGGTAAATATCTAGAGGTTTTTCTTTGTTATTCATACATGCTCCGGTTGACCGAACGGGTTTCGAGACTATCACTACGTTGTCATCCCGCCCTTGGGCTGGAATCACAAAAGTTACAATACCCCTAGATTATAATCGGGCACAGGGTAACAAGTGTTTTACTGGTGGTCTGTTACGACACGAACGAGACTGTATATAGACCGATAGCTGTGAAATGAAGTTAAAAAATATATATTTCTGTTGTGATGAGTTCTTATTGACTGTTTTTCGAAGGCGTCGCGCGGATACTCGAAGACAACAGTGAACTTTTAAGTTAGTGTCAGACCGCTTCGGTTCTTTTACAAGGGTTGGATCAAAAAATGGGCTTTTTCAGTAAAATCTTCGGCACCAAAAATGACCGAGAAGTGCGATCTATGGCAC
>CAZRSD010000038.1:841-11602 GCA_964602645.1 uncultured Myxococcales bacterium | reverse complement strand
CAAGCGCCATGCGAATATCAAAGTTAAGTTCTTTAATGATGAGGCAGGTGCGCCACAGCGAGTCCTTTTTGCTGCGCAGAATGTCACCGTAAATGTGATCACCAACATAGAGCACGTCAGCTCCACGCACGTCACACATGCGATGAAACTCGTGGATGTTGCCGCCCACATACACCTTACTCGCGTTATGCGCGTTCAGTGTGGTGAATGGCCTCGTCTCGGTGAAGAAAGCGGGTTTTTGTGCCTCGACAATGACCACGTCAAAAAGATCAATCCAGCCCTTGTTGGGCTCGTTAAAGTTGCCAAAGACGTAGCTCAACACCGTATCGGTATAGTCGAGTGTGCTGTTAGTTAACAAAAAAAGCGTCTTGCCCTCGTTGCGCAATTTGCGCAAGGCGACCTCGATTTCACCATCCTGCACGATGAACTGATGAATGTCGTCGCGAATGACGCTTTTCAAACTGCCATTTGAGTGAATCGTATCCATCGCCAAACGAATGTTCGCAAATATTTCGTTGAAATTGAGCGTATCGTCTTTTTCAAGCAAAAAGCGCGCTTCGAGTTGACCGGTGCTTTTCACGTCGTTCAAGCACTCTATTGTATCTATGAAAAGGCACGCTTCAGGGATACTGAAAAATGTATCGAGAGAGTAATAGCGTTGGTCGCCAATCTTTATGCGCTTCGAGCCGTAGAGATTGGCGATCTGTTCTGCCGACAACGGCTTGCGACAGTGAAAAGATCGCCAAACATGATTTTGATCGTCGAGCTTAAGCACATTGCCGGTGTGTCGATCGATGACGAGCCCGCGAATGAGAAGGCCTTGGTCAAATTGCAATCGATTAATATCTTTGGGGTACGCCATGTGGTCGATGAGATATTGCCGCGCGAGATCGTATTGCAACGTTTCCATGGGGAGCTTCTTATAGACTGCTAAAGTGTAGTCCATATCAAAACCAACCATTTTAATTTTCGACATGTTTAATTCGCGATTCGCATGAATGGCGAGTGACGGATTGAGCAGCTCCTGCCAATCCAGTCCAAGCTTCTTGATGCGTTGCGTGGATAGTAAATGCGGCCTTAGCTGTTGAGATTTAATTTTCATTGCTTCATCTCGAGGGGGGAATTGGCTACTAAATTGTAGTTTGTCTGTCAGGTTGGTTCAATTAATCACCGTGAAATGTTGCTATATTTTTGTATTACAAGGCTTGAATAAGTTTTTTTTCAGGTGATAGAATTTGCTTGGAGACAATTGTTGGTGCGAAATCGCGAAATGGTGATAACAAAAAAGGGAACGAACACAAGCATTGTGTCGAATCGTGCATTGCCGCATCTCCGGTCATTACAAGAAAGCGATCTCGCAAACGTTTGTCGATGGATGACTTCTTCCTATATTTTGCAACACAGCTTTGTAGTGCCAAGCGCCAAGAGTCTCCCCGACGATTTCGCGACACCTGTCTACGCTGCGCGTTACTTCGATATGTTGATGTCCGATCATCATCGCATTTCCTACGCTATAACTTTAGATGGCCAGCACGTTGGCAACATTGGCCTTAAGGAGATCTCGATGGAGACACTCTGTGCGGAATGCTTCATCGAAATTGGTGAGCGCTCATTTCGGGGCCGTGGCCTCGGCCGTGAGGCAATGAGACAATTGCTCGACATCGCCTTTTTCAATTATGGTCTCAAGAACGTTTCGCTTGAAGTGCTGGAATTCAATTTTCCTGCCATCAAAGTTTACGATCGCTTAGGCTTTAAGCGCGTGGGCGATCAAGGCTGGCATTACGACGAGTTTGGTCAATACTGGCGCGTACTCAGTATGCGCATCAGGCGCGAAGAATGGGAAGATTGGTCTCGACGCGCTCATGCTGCTAAAGCGCTCGCCCCTTAAAGCCCTTTGACGTAATGTTCATACGCTGAGATGTCGGGGAGCCTGACCTTAGTTTGCTTCATGCGCGCAAGCGCTCTGCTTATTGCTTGGTGGTGTGTCGCTATTAATGCAAACGGCCCCTGTTTCCACATAAGGCCTGTTTGTGCGCCAATATCGACATCCTCACGCGCACAAACGTTTTCTTTAAATACAAGCTGACAGCTCAACACGGCAACGACGGCGAGAAGCCGAAGCCCGATTTCGGGTTGCGCATCTTCGTTGACGCTACCCGTAAGGTTCCACGAATCGCGGTTCTCAATGAGCGGAATGATCGACGGGCTCGGTGCATAAAATTCGCCGAGCGCCTTGGCGAGCGCGTCGCATGAATGAAGGGTAATCGGTAGACCCGTGACATTCATGAGTTGGAAAGGTCCCATGCCAATTTGGAAGAATGTTTGCGCCGCTTTTTCAACGCTCGCAATGTTTGCAATACCGTCGTCGACAATACGCATGGCCTCATTGAGCCATGGTACAAAGAACCGATTAACTACAAATCCGGGTGAGTCTTTCGAGTGAATCGCCGTCTTCTTAATGCTGGTCTGCCAATCTTGAGCTTGCTTCGCTACGTCGTGAGACGTTTGTTTTGTTGCAATAATTTCGACAAGGCGATTTTTTGCGGGCGGATAAAAATAGTGCAGGCCCACCACGCGCTCAGGATGATTGAGGTCGCAAACAAGGTCTTCAATTTTAAGACTTGACGTATTGGTCGCCAACACTGTTTTCAACGAGCAGATTTTATCGAGCTGATTAAAGAGCTCCTGCTTGAGCGCCAGATTTTCAAAGATCGCTTCGATGACAAGGTCGGCATCTTTAATCGACGGTAAGTCGCTGGCAAAACTAAGCCGTGCTTTGATCGCTTGTGCTTCCTCGGCGCTCAACACATTTCGTAAAACGCCTTGCTCAAGCGTTTTGCTGATCGATAGCTGACTGCGTTCAAGACTGCTTGGATCTTTGTCAACGATCGTGACGCGATGCCCATGTGTTGCATATTTTTGCGCTATGCCCGAGCCCATGGTGCCCGCGCCGATCACCGCAATAAAGGATCCTCTTCCATGTACATTTTGTACCATCTCTAACCTCTCGCCTAAGACTCACTTAGTATTAACGTGAATTCGCATGCGAAAGTTAGTAGCGTTCATGACGAAAGCGTTTTTTCTAATATGAATTCAATTATCTCTTACGATATCTCTAGCTACGGTGCAGGGCTTGCCACCTGAACGCCTGCTGTACCTGCTGCACCTTTTTCTTGATGCAATTTGGCGAGCAGGGTTTTTTGGTGCAGTGCAAACTCGGCCAAATATGCGCTGGTGACGTCGGGTGCCGGTTTTAGCTTCGAGCGCAGCGACGACAATTCAATGAACTTCTTTTTATTGCCGTTCATTGTGTAGAGGCCCATATGCAAATGCGGGCCGGTGCACAAACGGCCTGTGCGCCCGATCGTACCAAGCAGCTGGCCGCGTCGTACGCGCGACCCAACACTGATATTGTCAGCGAGCGAATCGGCATGGAAATACTCCGAGTGCACACCATATTTGTGAAGCACGCGAATCATGTTGCCGACATTGACATCAAAACGCTTTTCGATGACTTCGCCATCGGCTATCGAAAAGAATTCCGTACCGATGGCGCCGCGATAGTCAACGCCATTATGACGCATGCGAATTTTTCTGACGGGATGCATGCGCCATTTCTGATTTGACGTTGCAGTGGTCTCGTAGACTGGCGATACCGCAAACTCCTTTTCGAGTGATTTGCCGTTCTCGTCAAAAAAACCATGAATCTTTTTGTCCTTTGATGTGAAGAAAATACCGGCGAGTGTGCGCGTCTTTTGGCGATAGATCGCCGTCTGTATTTTTCCGAATCCAATAAAGTCGTCGTAAATATAGCGTTTGACGACAAGCAATTGAATTTCATCGCCAGGCAAAACATCTTGCGGCATGCGTAATTGCCACGAGAAAATGCCCATGAGTCGTTGCATGATGTCAGTGCCAAACGGAATCTGCGTAAATGTCTGATACAATGTTGCGCCAACCGTCAAATCAACTCGTTCAATGGTCTCGGTAACGGGCGGCGCAATTACCGCAACGCGAAATACTTGCTGGCTGTTTTCACGACTTGCGCGATAAACGATCGGAATACGATTGGGATCGATTTTGCGTATGGAAAGATGATGGATTCGTGTGATGCCATCCCGTTCACCAACGACAAAGCGATAGTGATCTTTGGCTGCAAGATCGGTGACACGCAAATGCGGTCGCAATGACGACGAGAGCATGGCGATCTCCTGTTCGGAAACACCGAGCGGGCGCAGAATGCTGTGCAAGGTTTGACCATCCTCAATGGCGAGAAACGCTTCTTCCGGGCCGAATGGCTTTGTGCTGACGAGAAGTTCTAGCTGAATGTCGTTAGTGTCTGCGTTTGGGTCGAGTGGTTCATCACAGTTTTCTGCTTCTTCATAGATGCCGTCGTGAACCGTAGGCTCTGCGTTCACCGCAAGTTCTGGCGCTGGCTTTGGACTATTTTTTATCGTTGTGAGTAAATATGCACCAACAATAAAAAAGCTGCATGAGACTGCTGCGGCGACGAGTAATTTTTTCATGCCTCTCTCGAATCTATGGTTCATCGTGGAAATATTATGTAGCGGTAACTGGCTGCAAATAACCGCAACCGAATTTTATGCTGCTCTTACTAACTATTTGAGGTAGTGGCCATCCTGCTGATTTTAATGCTTCGACGGCAGGAATGACAAAAAAATTTCTCTCCCATGCCTGTTTATGGGGCACCGAAAAGTGGGGAGCTGTATACACTAAATCCAATGACATCAACACGTCAATATCAATTGTCCTCGGCGCATTGCGAAATGAACGTAATCTTCCGCCGTGAAATTCGAGTGCAACGAGCTCGCGATACAGCGTGTGTGGAGCAAGCGTGGTCGTTATGGCAAGCGCGGTGTTATAGAATAATAGATTGAAGAGCGTCTGAGCAGAGCCATTTTTATAGATCTTGCTTTTGCCGACGAGCGCCATAGTGCTACTCGATTTGATCGTTGTCATCGCTTTTTTAATGTATGCGAGGCCCTGAGCGTGTGATGAACCAAGTGTAATGATATAGCGAGGCATGATAAGCCCTATCGCGTCGTGTGATGCTGGGCGAGCCCCGCTTGTTCGCGCGCGATTTCGTCGACGCGTTCGTTGAGCTCGTTGCCTGCATGCCCGCGAACCCATTGCCACGTTATCGCGTGACCTTTGGCCGCGTCGATTAGGTCGCGCCACAGATCGGCATTAGCGACGTCTTTATTCTTGGAGTTCTTAAATCCGCTTCGTTGCCAACCTTTCATCCACTCGGTCATGCCTTTAATGACATATTGGCTATCGCAATAAATGACGACGCTGCAGGAGCGTTTGAGTGCACGCAAGCCCTCGATAGCAGCGCGTAACTCCATGCGGTTATTTGTTGTTTGCGCTTCATGGCCAGCGACGACACGCTCGGTTGCCGCATTAGCTTTAAGCATGAGCAGTGCTGCATAGCCGCCAGGGCCAGGATTGCCGAGACAAGCGCCGTCACAATACATTATTACGTCAGAAGCCATGGATTAACCCGGCGCCAATTTGGATAGAAAGGCCGTTGCTATCACCATGTAGATGACAATGCCGGCGATGTCATTCAACGTTGTCACGAAAGGTCCGGATGCGATAGCTGGGTCAAAATCAAGGCGCTTTAGCAAGGCTGGGGCAACAACGCCTAAGACTGCTGCTGTCATCATGCCGGTCATCATGGCAACGAACACGACGATGCCGAGGTAGATATTGAAATCGGTAAGAATCACAACCGCCGTTAGTCCCGCGATGAGGCCATAAACCGCACCCATTAATAAGCCGACGCGTACCTCTTTAAACAAGAAGTTCGGCACATCGGTAAGATCCAATTTTCCCGTCGCAAAGCCGCGAATCAAGAGTGTGGCTGACTGCGTGCCAACGTTGCCTCCCATTGCGGTGATGACCGGGACAAATGATAGAATCACGACGGCGCGCTCGACGGTTGGTTCGAAAAAATGCAGCAAAAAACCACTCACGAGCGAGCAGCAGAGCGCCACGCCCAGCCATGGCAGGCGCACGCGGGCGGTTGCAAATACGGCTGATTGGTACAACAACTCCTGCGTCGTGGTACCAGCCATGTGGAGCGCGTCTTCCTCGGCTTCTTCGGAAAGAACGTCAACCACGTCGTCGACCACAATGCGCCCGAGGACGCGATTTTCATCATCAACAACGGGCAGCACTAAGAGGTCATATTTTTTAAAGAGTGCCGCAACTTCTTCTTGGTCTAACAATGGTCTTACTGAGACGACATCTTTATCCATTATTGACGAGATTTTGGTGGTGGATTTATTAAGCAAGAGGTCGACGAGCGCAACCGAACCGCTAAGTCGTCGAGCTTGATCAACTACGATGACGGAGAGTACCTCGACGTCATCTTCAACCAGTTGGCGAACAATTTGGATGGCATCTTGGACGGTTGCGTCTTCGTTGACCAACGCAAGCTCAAGCTGCATGATACCACCGGCGGAATCCTCGGGGTAGCGCAACAGCTGCTGCACTTGCACGCGCTCTTTTTGCGAAAGCATGCGCAGCGCTTCGAAGCGTTCACGCACCGGGATATCGGCCAAAAGGTCGGCAGCGTCGTCGGTTTCGAGGGCCTTAATGACTTCGGCGATTTCCTGAGGACTTAATAGCGGTAAGAGAATTTTCCATTCGTCGCGATCAAAACCAAATACCACGGCCGCTCGATCTTCAGGACTATCGATGAGGCGCAGAAGACGAGGCCATTCTTGGACATGTACATGACGAAAAAACTCGTTGATGTCTGCGGTATGCACGATCGAATCAATATGCGCCTTTATCGTCGCATCATCTTTGGCGAGCAGATCCTCGTTCTCTTCGGTAGTAAAACTGGCTTTGTCGTCATTCATACGGGACCGCCTAAAAGTATCGATAGATATCTATTACATTGTAGCTCTATTAGCCTTCCAGTGAGCAAATCCACGAAAGGATCGGCGTCAGACTAATTTTCTATTTCCTCGTCATCCCGCAGCTTGTCCGCGGGACGACGAAATTATATGGGGGAATCCCGATAGTGGGCAAGCGTCGCGCTCATCGCCGGTGATGCGCGCGCTGTACAGCGCTGTCGTTCTATTCTTGTTCTTCCCAATACACAAACGGAACTGAAAAACCAGTTCCGTTTGTGTATTTAACCATTCAACGTGGTCCAAGATTTCATCATGCGTGCATGATGACGGACTTATTTGCGATTATTTGCCGGCGAGCAAGCCTTTTTCTTCAATGAGCTGCTTAACAGCTTCAACGCTACGTTGGTTGAGCTTCCAACCATTGAGGAAGAATGATGGGGTACCACGAACATTGGCGGTATTCATACCCAAATCCATATCGTCTTTGATCATCTTTTCATACGCAGCATCTTTGCTGGTGTAGTCGGTCCAGAATTTGTCGGCGTTGAGTGGCTTTTGTGCTTCGCCTGGTTTAGCAGAGCACTTAACTTCTTTTGCCCATTTCTTGAAATTGTCGTCGGTGAGATCTTTTTGGCCAGCATAGAGTTTCTTGGTCATTTCCCAGAAGCAATCATGACCTTGTTCACCAGCGGCAAGAGCAGCCTTCGATGCTGGGCGTGCAGCTTTATGGAAGCTCAAGGGGAAATGCTTAAATACAACCTTCACTTTGTCCTTCAAAGCAGCATCGGTGATGACTTTCTCGACGAAACTGTCATGCGCGCGGCTGCAGAAGGGGCATTGATAGTCGCTGAACTTGGTGAGGGTGACAGGTGCATTGGGATTTCCCCAAACGTAGCTGTTGCCAACGGGCAAGTCATATGCTGCAGTTTGTTCAGCTTGTGCAGGAGGTTGTTGTGCTGCTGGTGGCTGGGCGCTAATGCGCTTTTCCAAGAGTGCAAGTCGTTCTTCGAGTTTGGCGACCTTCTCGACAATTTCTTTGTTGTTTTTCTGGCAGCCCGTGCTCAACAACAATGCTAACCCGCTCAAGAAAATTAGTTTTTTCATTTTTGGTATGCTCCACCGTTTTGCTTCAATGGGAAAATTCCCGACTAAACATGGCTCGTAAACACCCGAGCAAAAAATTGGCCGACAATTTTTACGACGTAAAAAACTCAGCCGGTAGCCAATTTCTTAACTCAGGGGCAAACTATATGCAACTTCCTCATAATGAAAACAAGCATTTGTCTGCGCTCTGCTGGTGATGCTCGTCGAAATGGCACGTTCTCTCCTCGAGAGAAATACCACGATCAAAACTAAATAGTCGCTGTAATACGACGCGGATCTAGCTAGATAAAACTCATGGTTGATAGGTTTTTTAATGGTTAATAATCGCCTTTGAGACTGTGCATTTTTTTGCGACTACGATTTTTATTTTAACCAGTTGGAAGTTGATTATGAGTGACGATATGCGTGACAACGGCCCAAATGACAAGGTTTTCGATGAAATAATCGAGTTTTTGCGTCAACTTGAGTGGCCCAGCGAGGCGTTGTCAAAGAAGGTCGTGCGCACCTATTATCGAGGGGATTTCGGCGTCAGCGAGGTCATCATTCATATTGGCTCGCAAGACGTTTGCATGGTCATAGACCCCGTCGTTGACCGGTCCGACGCTGCTTGGGGCGATGCCGTCGTGCAACTCGTTGCGGCGATGGGCGAAGAAATCCACCACATCGGCATTGGTCTCGACGACGATGGTGATCTTTTCGTCAAGGTGCATTTGCCAATTCCGCACGTCAACCTCGAGCGCTTTCATTGCCTCTTGCTCGGGCTCTGCCAGGTCGCCGAGAACATGCTCTTGCCGGTCCTGCAGGCAAACGCCTTCGATCATTTGAAAGCAGCTTAACGCGCCGTGCGCTTCAAGCGATCAATAATCGCATGCCATCCTTTACCACTATCATCAGGAATCACGATCACGAGCGTTTGATCGGGTGCCCGCTCCGCCACATAGAGATGGTGATACAACTCGCGCGCAACATGCTGTGGCTCGTCGTCTAAGAGAATATTGTGCGCCGGTGCTGGTCGATCACCGAGCCGCTCACGTAGGGTTTTGTAATCGGCTCTTCGCATAAGAAAGCCATTTGTCGTCGACCAATGCGCTGTTGCCTCGTGCATGGTGCATACGTGAACCGCCTTGACGTTGGGCGAATAATGCAGGGTGGATTGGCCAGGTGCGATGAACGTCGTCGTGTCGTCGTGAAATATTGTGATGACCTCTTCACCTAAGGCATGGGCTACCATCGCCATATCGATCATCCCAGGCCGGGCTATGATCACGCCGTCAGTATCAATTCTCACGACGGTTGATTCGATGCCGACATCGCAGGTGCCATCATCGAGCACTGCATCGATGCGGCCATCGAGGGTCGCGAGCACGTGTGCAGCACAGGTGGGGCTTGGGCGCGTTGACATATTGGCGCTCGGCATAACCAACGGAAATCCAAGCGCTTTAAGAATTGAGAGGGTGGACTGATTTTTAGGGACGCGCACAGCGACCGTATCGAGGCCTGCAGTGGCGCGAAACGGCACGTGGGGCGCTTTTTTGGCGATAAGCGTCAGCGGCCCGGGCCAAAACGCCTTTGCCAGGCGAACGAATCGGGCCTCGGCCCGCCGGTCGTCGCGAAAATCAAAGAGCGCGTCTGCCGCACCCATGTCGTGAACATGCAAAATAAGTGGATTATTGAGCGGGCGCCCCTTAGCCGCAAAGATTTTTTCGATGGCCCGCTCATCGAGACCATTTGCCGCCAAGCCATATACTGTTTCCGTCGGCAACGCGACGGTTTTGCTTTCCACAAGCATGGATGCTGCACGATCCAGGTCCAAAGCGCGCGTGGCAAAGAGTCGAATTGTGGTGGTATGGACATATTCTTGGTCAGTCATTTCAAGGTAAGGTCTATCGTGATAAAAGTCCACGTCAATCGAAGTCCCTCCGCACGGCTGAGGGCTTAATCGCCAAGTACTGATACAGGATTGCAATGGCACATCGACCCGTTGGCATGATACTCACCGCCGGATTTGGTACACGCCTACGGCCGCTTACGTTTCTGCGGCCGAAACCTGTTATGGAAATTGCGGGCAAGCCGATCATTTTTTTCTTGATAAGAATGCTTGAGAAAGCAGGCATTCGGGATATTTTTTTGAATCTCCATCATCAGGCTGAGCATATTCGCAATTGTGTTGCGCAGCATCAATTTTCGGCGCGCATTCACTTCGTGCGCGAAGAAGAAATTCTTGGTACGGCTGGCGGGATCGCGAACGTCATTCGTCGCTTCGGCATTACGAATCGATCGATGGTGGTGTTGCACGGCGACATTATCGTCGATTTGGACCTTGCGCCCTATTTGTCGACGATGGATTTTTGCACACTAATTTGTGCCAAAGATCACGTGGTGCCCGGCTATATTGGGAGCGTTGGTATCAATCGACGGCACGAGATTGTTGAGCTTGGTCGCTTCTATCGCTCGCAGGGTGAAGTTGATCAGCGCGGCTTTTTTACCGGAATTCATATTTTGTCGCCGGACGCGGTCAGCGAAATTGCAGAGAGTCGCGAGGTGAGCCTTATCGCTGATCTTTGTCCTCGATGGTTAAAGAGTGGCCGGGTGCTCAAGGGCATCGTGCGCCCGTTGCAGTATGACGACCTTGGATCGGCACAACGTATTTTTCAAGCAAATATGATGATCTTACATGGCGCGCGCTTCGAAGCCGTGAACCTTTTTGAAGGCCTGCGCCCAATGCCTGGGCGCGAAGGCATAATGATGGGCGACAACGTAAAGGTTT
>CAZRSD010000038.1:0-831 GCA_964602645.1 uncultured Myxococcales bacterium | reverse complement strand
TGCCACCGCTCTTTCTTTCGTCAGGAGCGACTGTCCATGAAGACGCGGAGCTAGGCCCCCACGTCGTGCTTGGTGCCGATGTGTGCATCGGGGCACATGCGCGTATTAAAAATAGCGTCGTATTTTCACGAACCAACATAGAAAAAGATGAACTTTTGGATTGTATGCTTGCCTTAAGAAGCGCTAGGGTCTTAGTGAAGGGCTCATAAAGAAGCTTGACTGTTTTTTGGGGGGTTTATGTCGACAAAAGCTGTGCATCGGAGCCGACGTGTTATTGCGGCCTTGTTGGTAAGTTCAGTGTATATGGTTATGGGTTGCGAATCGGCGTGTAATCGCGGAGCTCCCGGTAAGGATGGCGACGCGAAAGTTGCCAACGACATTGCAGCTGTAGTGAATGGCGTCGATATTAAGACAGTAGAACTCGACACCTTGCATAAGCGCGCAACCGATCAGTTCACGCGGACTGGCCGTCCGCTTTCGGAAAACCTCGACAAGAATTTGCGCGGCAGCATTTTGCGCAAAATCATCGACGACGAGCTCATTAGACAACGGGCTGAGAAAGAAGGCGTGGTTGTAGATCGCATTGAACGTGTCGACGCATTTGAAAAATACAAAGAGCGTATGGGCGGATCAAAAGGTTTTCAGATTTTCCTTGAGCGACAAAACTTGACGGAAGACCAGGTTATGGCGACGGTCATCACCGACCTACAGCGCGACAAATTAATTCAAAAACTCAACGCGGTGGAAGAGCCATCCGAGCAAGAAATTTTAAGCCACTATAAAGCCAACGAAAAACTCTACACCGTTCCTGAGATGGTTCGTGCTCGTCAC
>CAZRSD010000037.1:0-11716 GCA_964602645.1 uncultured Myxococcales bacterium | reverse complement strand
AGGCCATAACTGTTTTAGCAACCAGCGATGAAATGATTTTCCTAGCAGAGATCGAGGCTCAGAATGCCGACGAACGCTCGCAGATTGCGGAGGTTATACACCTAGACTCGGTTAGCGATGACCGAGTCTTTTCAATTGTGAACCAACACGATCTTGATGCTCTCAAGAAGAACAATGCGAAAATCATAAGCGTCGAAGCACTTACCGAAGCACGTGAACTTGATGCTTACTATGCACCGTTCGTGGGAAGCTTAGATTTCCCCGAAGACGACGCAGCATTTCATAATTTTGACGAAGCGTATGGGGCGCTCAAAGCACTCGAAGCTGCGCACCCAGGCGTTGCACAGGTATTTTCGGTGGGAAAGAGCGTTGAGAACCGTGACATCTGGGGCTTACGCATCAGCATCGACCACGACCTAGGCGCTAACAAAAAAGCCATCGTGTACATGGGCACGCACCACGCGCGCGAACACGTCTCCACGGAAATTCCAATCTTGTTTGCCGAAGAGATCTTAGGCCGTGTGCATACCGATGCTGCTATCACCGAATTGCTGAGCACCATTGAGATCTACATTATCCCAATCGTAAATCCTGACGGCGCTATTCATGACATTTCGGGTCGCGGTTATAAATGGTGGCGTAAAAATCGTCGCCAAAATCGTGATGGCACCTTCGGTGTTGACCTCAATCGCAACTATGGCTTTGGCTGGGGCACTGGTGGTTCTTCGTCGACACCAAGCTCGGATATCTACAAAGGCACGGCGCCATTTTCTGAGCCAGAAACGCAAGCTATTCGTGATTTCTTTTTGGCCCATCGCAACGTGACCATAGCGCTGTCGTTCCATACGTTCTCGGAATTGATCCTCTACCCATGGGGTGGTCGACATACCGGCGTTGGCGGCAACGATGAACTTCTTTTCAAAAAGATGGCCGGCGAAATGGCGGCGATGAATCACTATGAGCCGATGCAGTCGTCGAAACTCTATATCGCCTCGGGTGACACCTGCGATTGGCTGTACGGTGAACTCAAAGTCTATTGCTTCACTTTCGAGCTTTCACCATCCGACATGTTTGGCGGCGGCTTCTATCCTGGCGCCGGCATCATCAATACCGTCTACGACGCTAATCTTGAGCCCATGCTCTACCTTGCGCACCTGACCGACCGTCCTGCGCGAGCACTAGAACGATAAATACAGCGCCTAGCAAATAAATCCCAACCAAAAATTTTTGGTTGGGATTTATTTGCTAGCCTCAGCGCACGTTCTTGAAGAAAAAATAAACGATAATCAGCTTAAAAAGGTTTTGGCTGACACCGCCATGAGCCACTATAACGAGCACCAGCATTAATATTTCGCACAATCTCGCTTGGTCGATTAAAATTGTGAAAACCCTCAGCAGCGCAATCAAATGTTCTAGCGATCTGATAATCTGGTCCTAGTGTCCATACTGCGATCTCTTGAGCATTTTCCAATGTAAGAGAAAAATTATGTCTACTAAATGGACCTATGCTCATAGAACACTGGTAGCTTCCTCCTAAAAGATTTTCATAGGGTTCCACCAAAGCATCAAGTAAAAAATATTGTGCTTTATGAGGGGCAAGCGTGATGTTGGCCTCACGCACTATATGTGCACCACCACGGCAATTGAGTGATAAGGGTGAGTCGGTATTATTATACACTATAGTTGCTTGTGAAAATCCGCCAACAGCAAAACCCACGTTCGACAAGATAAAGATTAGGCTCGAAAATACTAATGCATGCTTCAACATATTTCCTCCCTTAATTAACGTCGTCATCTATAGCCAAGTATGATATTACATCATACTTTTTTGCTCAATTTAACCTTAGTTATGGATCCATTTTTTCAAATCAATTCCTCGCCGTCGCTAAAACCCTGCTTCGCTCGCCGCTTCCTCGCTATTGAGCGGGCCGTGATCGGAAACCACTTCATTGGGGCGCACAAGATACTCGTTGTCGAGGTAACGTTGGCGAAACGTATTTGAAGTGCGTCGCTCCATGGGGCTTCGCTCTTGGGTCTCATCCACTGGATCCTTCGTGAGGGTTTTGCCGAGTGGCCATAGGAATGACCCTGCAGGGCGTTCGAGCAGTGGCGTTAAATGAGGTCGCTCAAATATATTTGCCGCGAACGCACCAGTGAGCCTGGTGATAGCCCGTGACCAATCTTCGATCTTTTGCAAAACAGCGCGTTTGCGATCGGCGTAACGCTGGAAGACGTGATACTCAAACATATTGGTTTCAGTATCGCGGAATTGCCAAAGACCGACGATGCGTCCTCCGTCGACAATGACACTGGTAGCATTTCCGTGGGCGTCATAGATAAAAGGCATGATGTCTTTTTCTGCAATGCGTTTTCGACAGCGCCATCCGAGGGTGTATGGATCCCACGGTGGCAAGAGCTGAATTTCTTCTTCAATGGGACTCCGTCTTCGTAAATTTTCAACCGTTTCTTTGAGGCCGATCATGTCATCGCGATAGGTCTCCACATGAAAGCGCACCGCTTCTCGACGTAGATGAGCTATCGAGCGCTGACATTGGACTATCGGCAAACCCGTCCACCACGCAACGTCCTCGATCGTTGCCGGGCCATACGCGCGCAAATATTTGCGCACGGTTTCCGTACGCGCTGTTTCCGGATTGTCCGGCTTCAACGAAATTTCAGGCATCCACGATTTGAGCACGGCATAGGTGAACTCGTTGCCCTTCCAGCCTTTTGCCGATGCGCGCACCAAGACACCCATGTCACAGAGCTTTTGCACGATGCGATAGCACAGCTCGGGACTCGGCCGTTCGCGCCGACCGGGAAACATGATCTGAACGAGGTCAGGTACCGCGAGCGGCAAAGTTGGTCGTGCTTCTTCGAGGAGATCGGCAAAATGATGAAGATGTGCTTTGGTAATCTTCGCGTCTACGAGCTTTTGTAGGCCACGCTGAAAAAGAAAATTGTGAAAGGTGCGGAAATAGATCGGATAGTCCTGCGCGCTTAACAAAAAGAGTGAACCGCGAAACGCCGATGCGCGGATCAAACTGCGATCATTGACGAGCGCCTCCTCCAGATCCCCGAGAAGAATGGTGGGTCTTCGCGCGATGAGCGATAGGAAGGCGACAGGATTAGGCCCAAAAAATCCGGGCCGATTGCCAATCGCATCAACAAGGGTTTCCTGATCACCGAAATTGTTGAGCCATGAGTGATGGTATCGCTGTAATGTCCTCAGCGGAACGCGTTCTACAACCAACCTGCTTGCCATGAATATCCCGTGTTGCGAAATCAATGGATTTAGTCTTAGCACGAAACCAAAACCAAATTGAAATGATATTTTTCGCCCGACTACTAGGATTTTTATTAGTTGATGAGTCATCGCGCCCATTACTGTCGTTCCGAACGCCAAGAAGATGGCAAAGCCATCGGCGCATTGAATCGGCAATCCCACGTCGGCAATTGCCGATCAACTATTAACGTGAGGTCTCGGGTTCAATGCGCTGATGGCTTCGCAATTTTGAGCTTGCCCTTGGCCTTCTGCCGGGGCCGCCCGGAATAACTAATAGGAGCGAAACGCCGTCACGGCAAATCAGAATAACCAATGATCGCGCGATGCAGATCGCTCTTTGGGTCGAGCGCAATGAGCTCGACAACATAGCGCTGACCTTGATCACCATGATTGGCACGCGGCACCACAATGGCATCGATCTGACCATCGGTCACGCCAACGATAATGCCACTGCGATCAGGCGCGAAATTAAAACGACCACGATCTGCCCAATCGAGAAAGCATGCCATGCCCACGGCTGGCTCGGGCTTGCCACCTCGAGGAATGTAGAGACCTTGTCGTTTGAGAAAATGCATGAGGTTAGCCGCGCTGCGGAAGAAATACGCCATCTTTGGCGTATTCGCACCGCCCCCGATCTTCTTATAACCGCTTTCGTCTTTGCTGTAATCGCGCTCGAGAGCCTCTTTCAACCACGGAGCGCCAGCCACCATCACAACGTCGACAGCACAGAGCGGAGAATGCACGGGATCAAAATCGTAAGAAGAAGATGCACCAACGAGTGCGTTAGCAGCAATGACAATTTGTTCCCTGCGCATTCTACGCGCATCACTAATGCCAATTGCTTTGTTTACTTCGTTTACCAATGGCCAAACTCACAAAAAGTGATTCACGAAGCCTCTTACCATATCGGACGAAGAATAAAAGCGTAGAGCGTTGTCCATGGGAAGACCAAAAGCAAGGCATCGATGCGATCAAGCAGGCCACCATGGCCGGGCAAAATATTCGATGAATCCTTGGTGTCATAAAGCCGCTTTAGGCGACTTTCCATGAGGTCTCCGATGGGCGCGAGCACGATCGCAGGCATCGCAACCCACAACAAATCGCCAAGACTGAGGCCAGCAAATACGTCGACACCCGCGGCACGACTGCCATAGGCCAAGGCTATTATGGCAATGATCGACATGAGGCCGCCGCACACAAAGCCTTCCCAGGTCTTCTTTGCGCTGACCGCTGGAAATAATGGTCGTTTGCCGAAGAGCCGACCACCAAAATAGGCGAAGGTATCGTTTGCCCACGTCGCAAGGCATGCAAGATACACAAAGGATAAACCAACGCGCGACGAGAAACCAAGCGGCGCATTGATCAGCCAGTATACGCACAACACGGCGAAGGTCACGTAGAGGCACCAATAAAATATTGCCGACAGTTTCTCGAATTCATTTACTTTCAAATTAGTAACAAACAACACGACAGCATTGAACAAGAAATGTATAACAAATAACGCCACAATGGCGACGGGCCAGCCGCTCTCGAGCACCATGGGCACAAAAAAACCAGAGCAAAAGAACAGCGAAAAAAACCGTGCTCGCCGATTCTTTGGTTGAATAATTCTTGCAACTTCAAGGCAGCACAGATTACACACCAACCACAAGAATGCGGTGAGAAAATGGCCGCCATTGACGAAGGCCACTATGACGATAGGCAATAGAATGATCGATGTGACAACTCTATAAAATAAATTACTCATCGCAATTCCCAAATCCAGCGTTGTGCGAACTTACTCGACGCCGCCATACCGTCGTTTTCGACGAGCATAACTAGAGAGGGCACGATCAAAATCACTTCGTTGAAAATCCGGCCACAGCGTTCGACAAAAATATAGTTCGCTATAGCTTAATTGTAACAAAAGGAAATTCGATAGCCGTATTTCCCCGCCGGTGCGGATGAGAAGGTCTGGATCGGGGAGATCATTTGTATATAAGTGCTCTTTGATGCGCGCTTCGGTGATAGTGCCGGACTTCTTTTGTTGCGCAATAAGGTTCACCGCGCGCGCAATTTCTTCCCACGCGCCGTACGAGAGTGCAAGCGTGATGGTGAGCTTTTGGCAATGCGCAGTCTTTTTGACCACGTCGCTGAGCGCACTGCTTAAATCCGGCGGCAAACGCTCAATATCACCGATCGCCGCAATGCGAATGTCATTCTTGACTAATTCGTTGACGTCTTCACGCAGATAGCGCTCGAGAATTTTCATGACGGCGTCGATTTCGCCTTGCGGACGCTGCCAATTTTCGCTTGAAAAAGCGTAGAGCGTTACGTAAGAAATGCCCAAATTGCTCGCGTGACGAATAATATCTTCCGCAATTTTTGCACCTTGTTCATGCCCAATATAGCGTGCAAGACCCCGACGCTCAGCCCATCGACCATTGCCATCCATGACAATGGCAACATGGCGTGGAATTTCGTCCTGATGCTCAGACTTTTTAGACTTCACCAATTTGTTCCTAATCCAGAAATTACCAAGGCGTGAAAGCGCGCCGAATATTTAAATGTCCACCTGCTAGGCGAAATACTCGCGAACGAAGAAGTGTATTCCACATACATGACCGACCTGAGCGAGTATTTCAACAACGCAGGTGGACTTTAAAACCAGTCTTTATAACGCTGAGCTTCGTATCATAGTTTTACTGCCGGTCATACCTGCTTTAAGTAGGATTTTTTGGTGCGCAAAGTGTGGCACTGCCTTCAAGTCGGGTTGCCACTGCCCTTAAAATCGGACGAAGCATCGTCGGATCGTACTCAAGCATCGACGTGACGTTTGCAACGGTAAGTAGGAGTCGCCCCTTTTCGTTGTCAGCTATTTCGGTCGCCAGCACCAAACCAAATCGCGCTGAAAGCTTGTCGATAATTGGTTGTGCGCGCAGAAGCTCCGCGTGCGGTGCGGCAATAGTAATGTGCACCATACCCTCGAGCGCCGCAGCACAGCATGCGTCTTCATCGCGCTTTTGAAATCGGTCGGGGCGATTCGTAATATTAGCCGCAATTTTTCGCGCTAGCTGCTCAATCGCACAGGCTTCGCCGGCAAGGCCAGCAACAAGATGCGCACAAGACACAAGAACTTCCGTAATAAGCTGTCGCCGCGCGCGATTTTGACCTCGTACTTTGCTTTCGTCGACGATTAGCGGTTTCTTCGCGCAAAACTCGCGTATGCGTGCGCGTACCGTCGCCATTGCGGCTTCTACCCCAGCACGGCGTGCTGCGTGCGCCTCCATTGCCACGCGGGAAATCACCTGATTGGTCTTGATGATCGCAAGCGTTTGCAAGAGCACATGCTTGTGTGGCGCAAGCCTAAGCTTGATGAGTTTAGCCATGTTTGTTCTCGAGACGTTGGACTATGAGCGTACGCGCCCGCTCGAGTTCGGTTTTTATCTGCGCATCGATGATGCTCTTGTTGGCTTTGATGACGAGAGAGCCACGAATAAAACCCTCATCATCCTGATACGAAACCTTGCGCACCGCCGTATGCGCGTGCCCGTCGTCTTGTAATGCCGCTTTGATGGTGGCGACATCGTCGGGATGAGCAGTTATTTCCACATCGGTGTGCTCAGCAATATTGCGAAACAGTTTGTGCACCATGGCCACGATCATCGTCGGATCGTGGTGGAGTGCCTCGGTAACTAACGCTTCTGCGCGGTCGATGATACAAGCGATCTTACTTTCCCGTACGCGTTTTACACCGCACTCAAATTTGGTTGCAAATTCGCTAGCCGTCGTCTTCGCGTCGATCTCGCCCTGCAGCATGGATGCGCGCATGAGGTTACGGGTCTTTTGACGGATTTTTGCGTCGAGGAGTGCGTCGTAATTTTCAAGGGTCCATGCCACGTTTTCGTACCACAACTGCGAATGCCAACCCATGCTTTGCAAAAACAATTCACTACGCCATTTTATGCCTAAGAATTGGGGAGGGTTTGCGGTACATAGGTCGCCACACCCTGTGCAATTTGAAAACCTGATTCCGGTGCATCAAGCTCGCCCGATGGTAAAAACGCAACGCCACTCAAGAGACCCACGGGCCCCTTAAAATTGGCGATGCGCTCGCGCAGTTGGCTTCGTGTGGTGACGGCGCTTGACGACAACAATTTGATCGCAAGTGATGCAGCGTCATGGGCAAAGACCTCGAGCGACGATGGCGATGAGCCATTCGCTTGTTGAAACGCCGTAACAAATTGTTTGAGTGTCTCAGTTTCGTCAAAGCTAAATGAGTCGACAAAATAGGCACCGTCGACGTGTTGTGCGATCTTATCGAGGACCGCTTTGTCATTCCAGCTATTGGTGCCGAGCAATTGAATGTAGGCCGGGTTTTCTATTTTTGTCGCCGCAGCAAGCGCCGCTTTCGCACGAGGATTTCTGGTTATGAGCATATCTTCTTGCAACAACGCAGGAATCACGAGTGCGAGTTTTTGGAATTCCGGGATGAACAGCGCGTCAAAATCCACGATGGGCTTTATGCTATTGCGGCATTTTGCCGCCTCAGTGCTGGCCAAACTGTTGCATGCGTGCGCATCGGGGCGCAAGGTCAAATAATATTTGCCGACGAGCTTCTTCACTGGTGCAGCAAAACTTGTGTCGTTCGCATCATACGCTTCAAGGGCTGTTATGGTGCCACCTTTCTTAATCACTTCGTTAAAAAACAATTCACTCATCGCCATGCCGTAGTTATGGCGTGCAAATAATATGCCAAAGCGCCGATGCCCTTGTTTATTGATCGCGTGATCGACCAAGCGTTCAATCTGTTGTTTGGGTGACGCATTCACCACGAAAATATACTCGCCGAGTCCCGCCACGGCCGGATGCCGCGATAAGCTGAGCATCGGCACGCCATATTGCTGGCATCGTTGCGCTGCGAGCAAACTTGGATCGTTGGTGATGTCACCAACGACAAGCGCCACTTTGTGGGTCTTAATCAATTGATCGAGCACTTTAACTGTCTCGCGCACGTCACCTTTCGAATCAGCAATGACGATGCGAATGCCATCTTTTGTGAGCGTGGTAATACCTTGCTTGCTCTCGACAGGAAGGGCCCATGCAAGCCCCATCGCCGCAAGCGTTTTCTTGCCGAAAGGCGCAAATGATCCGGTCAACGGCAAAAGAACACCCAAGCTCTTCAAGTCGGCTGTTTGAATACTCTCGATTTCTTGCTTCAAAGCACCCATGGCGGCAGCTATGTCGTCGGGAAGATTCGTGGCCCGTTCCATGTGCTCGGCACTCTTATCGAGCTCACCAAGATGAAAATAGTGTTTTGCCATGCGTGCATGTGCAAGGCCAACATTGCGTCCACGTTGAGCAATGACGCGCTCAACCTCGATGAGGGGCGCATCGTAAAAGAGGTAATCTTTGTCATCGCCCTTGTGGTTTTGCGGCGGTACTGCAGCTGCGCTTGGCACCTTGTCGAGCACGGAGTCCATGGGATTTTCGCCGCCACTTTTTTCTTCAAGCGGCACGGGCTCAGTTTCCTTGTGCTCGGGCAACGGCGCCACCGGTGGTGTCGCCTGATCGAATAATTTAATGATGCGACTCGCGCTCGGACTTTTTTGATGGTGTGAAAGGAAGAAGCTTGCGATGCGCTTTGCTTCATCATGGCGATTGAGCTCTAAGAGCCACTGCACAACGAGCTCATAGGCTTGGTCTTGCGCCGGCTCATAGGGCGCGTTGTCGATCCACGTTTGCAAACTGGAAATAGCACCATCGATTTCGCCATGCTCGTGAAGCGTTTCTGCATCGGCGATTTTTTGAGCACTGAGCTCCTGTTTCGAAAGACTCTTCGTAGCCCCCCGTCCACTCGCAGCACCCTGCGTGCACGAAACGAGCGTGATGAACATTACAAATGCGAACCAACTGCCAACATGCGCCCTCATGAACCACCTCCGATGTGTCATCATAGTTTGACAAAAATCCTGTGCAACAATAAGAAAGTCGACTTAAGTTTTTACAGCGCTTAGCATAAATTTCCGAATGACCTCGCGCTGAGATTTTGGCCTAGATTTTTCTCGCTGCGACCGAGAATAGTCGACCTATTTGAGCGAGCAGCGAGGAAAATCTAGGTCAAAAGATCAAGCGAGGGCGTTCGGAAATTTATGCTAAGCGCTGTAGTAGCTTCGGCGAACAAAACGACAAGAAATAGGCAGAAGATATTTATGGCACGCATCGCATTCTTTGGCACACCAAGTTTTGCGGTCCCTTTTTTGCAGGGACTGCTGGACTATTGCGACAGTCATGGTCACGATCTTGCTCTCGTCGTCACGCAGGCCGATCAGCCACAGGGTCGCGGCCAACGTATGACGCCACCGCCGGTAAAGCAGCTTGCCGAATCATTGGGTCTTCGCGTGCTGCAGCCTAAAACGTTGCGCAAGGCAACACCTGATGGCGAGGAATTCTACAAAACTCTTGCGCCCATGCATATCGACCTCGCCATTGTGGTGGCCTACGGCAAAATAATTACCGAGCGACTCTTGGCGTTGCCGCGTCGAGGCTTTGTTAATGTGCATGGCTCACTCTTGCCACGTTTTCGTGGTGCAGCCCCAATTCAACGTGCCATCGAGGCGGGTGATGTCATGACCGGCGTTTGTTTAATGGACATGGTTAAAGGGCTCGACGAAGGCGATGTCTTTGCGGTCAAAGCAACGCCAATAATTCCATCAGACACCTCGGCAACCTTGTTTCGTCGGCTGTCACATCTTGGCACGTCGCTCTTGCTCGAGCATCTCGATGCGCTCCTCGCAGGCACCCTCATCAAGCAACCGCAAGCCAATGCTGGCGTTGTGTATGCGCATATGCTGGACAAACATGAAGGCCTGCTCGATTTTTCAAAACCCGGAGCATTGCTCCGTCAGCAAACGCGCGCTTTTGATCCGTGGCCAAATGTGTTTGGTTTTATTCGCGAAAAACGCGTAAAATTTTTCGACAGCTTTTTTATTCACGCGCCAGGTGCATTGAGCAACGTATCGCCCGGCACCGTGGTTGCGGTTGGCGATTTTCTTGGCGTGAAAACTATCGACGGCGTGCTTTATTTTCAGCGCGTGCACGTTGAAGGTAAAACTGTGTTACCGGTAAAAGACGCGGTGCGGGGATTTCCGATTGCGATTGGCGACAGGATTGACCGACAATAACAGGTTTGCTAACTCACGAAGTGGCGACGTAACCGCACCCCTTGTCTTTTTTAGCTCACTGTGGCCATTAATTATTGCTTTTGCTATGATGAATATCATTTGAAACGTGCCGGATTTGCGACAAGCATGAATCTCCTGGAGGCTGGATGGCAAAAGAGTTACGGGTACCCATGCACCTGCCGTCGAGACTAGCAAAGCAAACTCCACACACCAAATCCACAACCGATGCCGCAACACTTCAGAACAAGATCATCTGTGCTGACGCTATTGCGACCCTGCGGCAATGGCCCGACGGTATTGTTGATGCATGCATCACCGATCCGCCATACAACATTTCCAAGAAGCGCGGTTTGTCGTGGGCGTTTTCGTCCCATGTCACCATGCAGAGCGATTGGGATCGTTTTCGCGACGACGATTATGCGGCTTTTACGTTTGCATGGTTGCATGAAGTGTGTCGCGTAACCAAAAAAAACGGCAACATTTTTGTCTTTGGCTCCTATCACAACATTTATCTCATCGGAGCAATCGCGCAGAAACTCAAGCTGCGCATCATCAACAGCATCATTTGGGCAAAACCTAATGCGCAACCTAATATCACGTGCCGCATGTTCACCGAGAGCACGGAGCAGATAATTTGGTTTTGCAATAATTCGCAGAAACACGCCAAGAACTGGACCTTTAACTATGCCGTCGCCAAAGAACTCAATGCCGGCAAACAAATGCGCAATTTTTGGCAAATACCGACGGCACCCCTCAGCGAGCGCAAATACGGCAAACACCCTTCACAAAAGCCGCTCTTGCTCATGGAGCGCATTGTTTCGTCGGCAACTGAGCGTTCCGATTTGGTGCTCGACGCATTTTGTGGCACCGGCTCCACACTCGTTGCGTGCAAAAAGCTTGGTCGCAACTACGTGGGCATCGAGCGAGATCCAAAGTATTGCGACATAACAGCCGCCCGCCTCGGTGACCAAGATTAGTTAGACGAGCGATGCAATAACAAAATCGGCAAGCTCTTGATGGACATGTTTGTCGAGCACAAGGCCCATGCGCGGCAAGAGCGACTCGACGATCAAACCTAAACGTCGATGCAACCCAAGCGTAATGGTTCGTTGCCAATGATGCTTAAACGGCGACAAATACATCGCCACGGTGAGCAACCCGGTAAACTGCGGCAAATTCAGTTCAGCTGATGGGCGAAAGCGCGCGATTTCACGCGCGACGTACCGACATAGTGGCGCATGACTCAGCGGATTGTTCTCGGGGGTAA
>CAZRSD010000036.1:6771-11814 GCA_964602645.1 uncultured Myxococcales bacterium | reverse complement strand
CAGAGCTTCTTGATAAGAAAGATACATGGTTCCTGAGCGCTTTTTGCAAACAAGAGTTCGCTCCAATTCTAAATTTGTTACGCGACGCGTCGAGATATGGCCATAGCGCCGCGCGCTAGGCACGTACAGGTGAGAATACCATAGGCATCGATAGTTGCGGGTGCAATCTGCGCGTCGAGAATCGCGGTTTTGAGCGCCGGGAGAATTTTCTCAACATCATCTCCGATAGCCTCGTCCAAATCGCGCTTGGTGAAGGAAGTTGAGCTCGACGTGATAGGCAAATTCTATCCCGACCAGACGCTGCCAAAAGAAGCCAGTCCTAAATCGAAGGCATGTTCAACGCTATCTGCGGGATAGGGGCTTCGCCTAATGATTCGCTGACCAGTGCGCGTCAAGCTATTCATCGCCAAGGCAATTTCACAGCAGCCAACTCCTACGAAAAATGGCTCGAGCAGTCGGCCAAAATGTGGTCTGCGCCCTTAACCGGTTCATTGAGATAAACAATGGCTGAAATACAATTCGAATTTCCACGCGATCGTGCTCGTGCCCAAATGGGGCAAAAAGTCGATACCACTGCGACTCTGGTGGTCTCGGCCATATCCAATGCGCTCATCCCATTTGGTGCTTTGGTTGTTTATGACGACACTGACGCCTTCCTATGCAAGTTGCCAACAACGAAGGCGCATGTGGAAAAACCACTGGGCACGGCTTTGCATTAAATGGGAACGGCGGAGACGCTATTGGAAGGGGTTAATGGAGCTTGCTATTGCCTGGATGTCGCTCGAGACGTTCATCAAACTCGAAGTAATTTCCGGATAGGTTCACCGTTGCTCGGCGTCTATCTGCACAATATGGACGCTCATTTGAAATTCATCGCTCTTGATGACAGGCTACACAACTATAGCTTGCGTCAAGCATCATCGGCTTTGGCGCATACTCACCAATCACGCCCTCGCGCGCGGCGCGCGCAAACAAGAGCCGTTGTTCTAAGATGTGCTTATATGGCCATCGATCAAAAGCGCTCGAAAGCCGCGCGTTGTTGTATATCGTTATGGCTTTTTTTTTCTCGCCCGCTTTCAAAAGCATATCGCCCATATTGAGAAAGAAGCCTTCAAAATTGTGGGGTGCGATCCAGGAATTCCAGCACACACTCTTCTTACGAATTTTCCGGTCGGCTACTTCATTGTTCATATACGAAGAGTAATCGGGGTAATTTCGATTAACCATCTCGCCAGCACACGCATCGAGCCATTGCCACTGCCAATCGAGGGCGTCGTTAAATTCTTTGCTCGCGGCATCCTTGGTGCTCATAAAATAGCCGAGAGTGAAGAGATTAAACTCTGGCCATTCGCGAATGGCCTCAAGGCCTAGATAGATACCCTTGCGAATCTTTTGTTCGTCTTGATGCAATTTGCCGCTGACCATGGTCATGGCCGCGAGAAACCCTTTGAGGCGCGGGTCTTTCGGATAGAGCGCGTACGCTTCGTCAAAATAGAAGCGCGCAAGTTCAGCATCGTCGATGAACGACGGTGAATTGGTAATGAGGCGACTGCGCTCAGCGAAACGCCACGCATGGATGAAACCAATATGTGACGCCGTCATCCAATCGCGTGGATTTGCCAGGTAGGCTGACTTCTGCGCATTCTGGGCATCGTCGATGTTTTGATATTTTCCGCTATGAAATGTTGCCCAAAATGTTTCATCGGCGCGCCCCGCATTTTCATTGCGGTCATAGCTCATCATCTTTTTCGGTGCAGTCATTACTGCTATCTTTGCGCAAGACGACGAGAACAACAATGCAAGAACGATAGCCAACAAACTTAATGAACGCACCATGACGACAACCCCTAAAAATAAGCGTTTTCGCTGCGACATGCCAGAGTGATTGGTCAATCAAGAAGCCATGCATCATGAGCAAGGACACACCGTTACCACTACTATATTCAAGAAAAATTTGCTGACCACGCGCCGCTAAAAACGGCATTTCAGCCTCTTTCAATAGCGATCTTTTCACGACGAAATACGCGCTTCATTGCGAAGTACAACGGGGGCTTCGAACCACCGAATTGGGATAAATTTTTATATATGAAAGATACTTAGATTATAATGAATGCAACAGAAAAGGAGTTAGCTCATGATAAAACCAATTTTCCTTTACGTTGCATTGTTGTTCTTGACGACATCATGTAGCGAGACGCCAGAAACCTCGCACAAGACCGACGACACGGCGACTCCTAGCGCTAAGAGCGCGGAACTTGCACCAGCGCCAAGCTTAAATCCTGTGGTAAACAAGCCGAGCGCTCCGGTTGTTGTGACGCCACTTCCACCGGCTGGTGGGCCGGGACCTGCTCTTCCCGGTGGTGGTACCGGTGGCGGCGGAAGCCAAGGCTCTGAAGAGAAGGCCGACACCGGCAATCCTGACAACGATCAGCCAGGCGGTTGCGAATCGAAAGAAAACGGCCCCACCGGTATTACTTGCGCAACGGGTGAACCATCGCCATGTAACGTCGGTGAAGTGATTTGTACCGACGGCAAAGGTGAATGCGTTTCCATCATCTCACTCTGCAGCGTTGAACTCTCCGGCGCACCAACCACGACTGCTACTGAAGAAGGCCCGGTCGCTCTCGTCTTGCGAGATTTTAACGGTGACGAGATTTTGGACCTGGTTCAAGCAAACCAAACTGATGACAACATCACGGTGTTCCTCGGTGCAGGTGACAGCACGTTTGCCGTCGGCGTCAATTATGCGGTGGGCGATGCACCTGCAGACATCGTAGCCGCTGACTTCGATGGCGATGCTGATCTCGATCTCGCGATCGCCAATCGTGGCAGTAATAATGTCACTATTCTTCTGAACAACGGCTCTGGCGTATTTGCTCCTTCAGAACTAAGCCCGTTTGCTGCTGGAAACGGTCCCGTGAAAATCGCGGTCGGTGCCATTAATGGTGATGCGTTCCCTGACCTCGCGGTTGCCGATCGCGATGGCAATCAAGTAGCTATCTTGCTTGGCGCCGCAGCTGGTGCTTTTGGCGCGCCTGCATCATTCGCTGTTGGCACGCAACCAACATCGGTTGACCTCGGCGATCTCGATGGTGATGACGACCTCGATCTCGTCGTTTCAAACCTTTCCAACAACAACGTGCAATATTTCACCGGCGATGGCACGGGTGCTTTTGTGCTTAGTGGCGCACTCACGGTAGGCACTGGACCATCCGATCTTAAGCTCGTCGATCTCGATAGCGACAACGATCTCGATTTGGCTGTGTCAAACAGTGGTAGCAACGATGTCACAGTCTTCCTTAAGGGCGCTGATCTAACCTTTTCCAACAAGGTTACCTACAATACCAACCTCGCTCCAGCCGCTTTGATCCTCGAAGATATCAATGGCGATAACAGCCTCGACATCGTGACCGCAAACAACGGTAGTGGCGATATTTCGTATCTCTTCAACCTCGGTGACGGCACGTTCTCGATCAACATCAATCAACCAGCAGGCGCTGGCCCACGTGATCTCGCTGCGGGCGATCTCAATGGCGATACCTTCATCGATATCGGGGTCTCGCTCTTCACGGCTAATCAGTTTGCCATCTTGCTGAACACGCTGACGCTCTAGTTTCCTGTACGACTAACCGTGTGCTTAAGGGGGACCATAACGGTCCCCCTTAAGCGTGTGACGATTGGCGAGCAAATACGCATCGCTCGTTTTGACGAGTGCTGAATGCCACAATCTCCTTATGGCGAAAAACGCAATAATTACGAAAAAGCCGAAAAAATCTAAAGCAGGCATGATGAGTTCCTAGCTCTAAACAAAGAGAAAACTAACTCGAAGAACTATCGCGATGCTCAGTGAAAGTACCACTTACTAAATCAGTGGGCCTACTGAGATGTTCGCGAATTTGCTGCACCGTCTGATTTGCTGAGCGATAAATTCAATGGATAAGGGAAATGTGGACGAGCCAAGATCGCCCAAATGACTATCGTGCGAGGCTCAAATGTGCGTCGAGAAAGCCTTCAGATATCAATTTGCTGCTGTCTTCTTCTGTCGCAAGCTTTTTGGTTCCTAATAGAACGCGATTCCTAAGTTGCGCCCAACTCGCATGTGGATTGTGAACACTGAGCAGGCCAATCACGCCAGAGACAAAACCTGTTGCTGAAGAACCGCTCTTCGCGTGGTAGCTGCCATCGAGTGTGGTGCTCACGATATCCAGGCCTGGAGCTGCAACGTGGACGCTATTAGGACCAAAATTTGAATTCGCGGTTAGTTTACCTTGGCTATCTGCTTTTGCTACGACGACAATATTGGCTAGATCATACGCAGCGGGATAGATTTCACGATCGTCGATATTTTGGGCCGATCCGCCCGCATCGGTAACAAAGAGAATACCAAGGTCACGATGATGTTCTATCGCTTCGAGAAAATCTTGGTCATACGCACCACCACCCCACGCGTTGTTTGTTGCAACTATCGTAACGCCTATGTCACGCGATTTGAGATCAGCGATGTAGTCCATGCAACGGGTAGCGGCCTTCATGCTGCCAGAGCCATTATCGTCGAGAAACTTGCATGAGATGAGGGAAACGTGGTGCATCACACCTGCAATTCCTATGCCATTGTTCCCTTCTGCACCAATGACGCCGGCGACGTGGGTACCGTGACCGTTATCATCCATCGGATTTCCTGAACCAGTAATCGCGTTGATACCATGAATATCGTCGATGTAGCCATTATTGTCATCATCCTTACCATTGCCAGGAATTTCATGGGGATTGACCCAGAGGTTGTTGACGAGGTCGGGATGATTGAGGTCGATACCTGTGTCGAGTATCGCTATTGCTATTTCGTGATCACCTTGCGTTTCTGCCCATGCGCGAAGCGCGCCTATGTGGAAACCATCCGTGTTGTGTAAGCCCCACTGAAGATTGAAGTATGGGTCGTTTGGCGTGAAGTCTTCGCTGTCATCATTGTCGTCGTCTTCATTCGCGATGTCTTGATCGAGCTCTGCGAGTTCCTCTTCATGTGTTGTTACGAGATCTTGTTTAGCG
>CAZRSD010000036.1:0-6761 GCA_964602645.1 uncultured Myxococcales bacterium | reverse complement strand
TGCAAAGAAAAAAAAACAGTAACTTGTAAATTGCTTGTATGTCATGGTGGCCCCCGTCACCTAAGAATAGTGAAGGGAAATTTGTGCGTCAAAGTTTTTTTGTGGAGATGAGTTAGCGATAGTTGGATTCTCGTCGCCTAAATAAAACCATTTGCCGTATTGTCGGGTCATTAATATAAGTTAATTATTTCAGCATCAATTTTCGATCACATAGACTCCGCAAGGGAGTGACCGATTATGAGAGAATATCGGGCTAAGGCCATTATCAATGCGGCGGCGAGCGATGTCTTTAAGGTTTTGACCGATGCCAATGCCTACCCGCAATTCGATCCAAATTGTGTGCTCGTCGATGGGCATTTCGCCCAAGGAAAGCGCATAGCCCTAATCGATAAGCTTGCCTCAGCACGCACGCGTGTTCGCATTACGCTCCTTTCGCCGAACGACGTTATGATCTGGGAATTGGGTTTGCCCTTTCATCTCCTCAAGCGAGTGCGGACATTTAAAGTTATTGCGAAAGACGAGCAGACGACAGAATTTCAATTGAGCGAAGTGCAAAGTGGATATCTCTTAGAACTTCTCACTAGTCGCTTACCTGATCAAAACCAGGCATTTCAGGAATTTGCCAAAGGCCTTAAGAAATATATTGAGTCTCGACCTTAATCAAACGGACCCGCTTTCACGATACAACATGAAGCTATAACAAGCGCATTATGGCTCGTAACGGCAAAACTCGTATGAATGCATTTCGCATTTTGTCGTCAACATTTTATGTGGCACTTGTGCTTGTATTGGGCTTTTTCGCCAAAGATAGTTTGATTGAAGAATTTAACCACCGTAGTACGCTAAGTGTTGCGCATGACCAGAAACCCATCTCTGCTCAGGGCACCATTGAAGTGGTTTTTAGTCCTCACGGTGGCGCAACCGCGGCTATTGTTAAGACGCTGTCTTTATCGCGGTCTTCTATTTTGGTTTCTGCATATAGTTTCACGTCGGCAGAACTCGCAAATGCGCTGCTCGATGCCAAGAAGCGAGGGGTAAACGTCAAGATCATTCTCGACAAATCGCAAACGTCGCAAAGCTATTCGTCGGCCAAGTTTTTTGCCAATCAAGGCTTCTCCATGAGGATCGACGGCAAACACGCCATCTACCACAACAAAGTCATGATAATCGACGAAAAAACCATCATCACCGGTTCATTCAATTTCACCAAAGCTGCAGAAAGCAAAAACGCCGAAAACACCATCATCTTGCACGACAACCGCCCGCTTGCAAAACAGTACGCGGACAACTGGTGGCTTCATTGGCACCATGCGGCGCCTTGACATGTATCGCGCGAAATAACGCTATGCACTTGGAGTCTAAGGCCTCCTCTTTAATTCAGCCACAAATTGATTCCTTCGGTTCATGTTCTTCCACTACGTCGCCTTAGCAGGCCTCTCAAACCAAAGATAAAGCATGGGAATGACCAGCAACGTGAGTAATGTCGACGTAAGTAATCCGCCTATCACTACCGTGGCCAAAGGGCGCTGCACTTCGGCGCCAATACCGGTGTTGAGTGCCATGGGAATGAAGCCCAAGCTTGCCACCAATGCCGTCGTCAACACCGGTCTCAATCTGATGATCGAACCGTGCACCACCGCATCCTCCACAGTTGCGCCGCTCTTACGCAGGTGACTAAAGAACGTCACCAACACCATGGCATTTAAAATTGCGATACCCATCAGCGCGATGAAACCAATAGCGGCGGAAACACTAAAGGGAATACCGCGAAGCGCGAGCGCAACAATGCCGCCGGTCACCGCAAAAGGAATGCTCATATAGACAATGAGCGTTTGTCGCAAGCTTTTAAGATGGTTCAGCATCACGAAAAATATGCCGAGCAAGATCAGTGGCACCATGATAGCGAGCTTGGCGCGTGCACGCTCAAGGTTTTTGAATTGACCTCCCCATGACAACGAGTAGCCAGGTGGCAACATTAGATTCTCGTTGAGTTTTGTCTTTGCCGCATGAACGAAACTCTCGATATCGCGACCGGCAATATTGATCGCAACCCCGCCGTAGCGCTGGCCACGATCATGCGCGATTGTTGTTACGTGATCACGTCGTTCGATCGTAGCGAGCTTATTCAAGGGAACCGCGCCGCGATCTTTTATCCCCACCAGGAGTTTATTGATCTGTTTTGGATCGTTGCGAAAGTCTTCCGAAAGGCGCACAACGATCGGGAAGCGCCAATTTCCTTCGTAAAAGCTCCCAACGTGGTAACCAGCCATCGCCGACTCGATGATGTGATTGATTTCGCTAATATCCACATCATATTTGGCGATAGAATCGTGGCGAATCTTGACATTCATGATAGGGCTTTTGCGTAACGCACTAAGAGCGTCCATCTCCACCTCAGATGCGCCGGGTATGCCCTTGATATGCTTTTGCGCGCCTTCCACCAATTCAATGAGTGTCTCAAGTTGTGGCCCGTAAACCTTGAGACTCACATCGGCACGACTTCCTTCTAGGATTTCATTGAAGCGCATCTCGATGGGTTGGTTTTGCATGATCTCTTGACCGGGTACTTTCTCGTCGATCGCCGCGTGAATTCTTTCAAACAGGTCAACCTTATCTTTTGTTTTGGCCTCGGGCTTCAAGATCAAAAAGGTATCCGCAAGATTGACGCCCATCGGATCAGTCGCACTCTCTGGCGTGCCGAGGCGAGCAAACACCACATCAATTTCATCGAATTCGCTGATGACTCGTTCAGATTGCTTTTGCATTTCAAGCGATCGGTAGAGGCCAATGCTGCTCTCGCGCGCGAGGTTTATCACCATGTCACCCTCATTAAGCGGTGGCATGAAGTCAGCGCCAAGGCGGGTTAAGAGCCAAAACGAAAGCGCTGAGAAGACTATCACCGGCACGAGCACCACTGCGCGATACCGTAACGTAAAGCGGAGCGTGGGTTCATAAAGACGCTTGATCCACGCGAATATCCACGTGTCATGGCCTAAGACCTTCGCCTTGCCAAGCACGAAATGAACCAGCACTGGCATAAGCAACAACGCCACGATGAGTGATGCAAGAAGCGCCATCAACACTGTTTGAACCATAGGGCGAAAGAGTTTGCCCTCTACCCCTTCCATTGCCAAGATTGGAACATACACTGCCATGATCAAGAGCAGCCCAATCGTCACCGTCTTCGCTACTTCTTTCGTGGCGCTCTTCACCACGACAATTCGCTCGTCCAAAGACAATGGACGATTTTCTTCGCTGAAACGTCGCAAGACATTTTCAACGATGACAACGGACGCATCAACGAGCAAGCCAAAATCAATGGCCCCGAGGCTCATGAGATTTGCCGATATGCCGAAGTAGCGCATGCCCACGGCGGCAAACAGCATCGACAAAGGAATCGCGAGCGACACCAATAGTGCCGCGCGAACATTGCCGAGTACGAGCAGCAAGATAATGATCACAAGACCAGCGCCTTCGGCAAGATTATTCGCAACGGTCTTCATGGTTTCATCGACGAGGTATTGCCGGGAGTAGACAACCTTAATCTCAACGTCGGGTGGCAATGGTACTGCCATGAGCGCTTCGTGCGCATCGTGCGCAACGGTGCGCGAGTTCGCGCCACTGAGCATGAGCACAGTGCCTAAAACCGTCTCATTGCCTTGATAGGTTGCTGCGCCAAGGCGTTGCGAAAAATCTCGACGCACTTGTGCAACATCCTTTACTTGAATGGGTTTGCCGTAAATATCGAGTGCGATGGTGACGTTGCGAACCTGCTCGAGATCGCTCACCGCGCCCTCGGTGCGCACAATGATCTGTTGCCCACCTTCTTCGATATACCCGCCACCAAAACTCTCGCCGAGGGTTTCAAGCTTATGAATTACATCGTTGATGACAAGCCCGACCGCTTCAAGTTTATCGGGGTCCACGTCGATGTGAATTTCCTTTTTATAGCCTCCAGTCGAGTCCACTTCAGCGATGCCTGTCACCGCCCCCTTGAGATGTCGACGAATCACCAAGTCCTGAATCGTGCGCAGATACAAGAGACGCTCCTGTTCAGACTCCATCGCCAACGCTGAAGCAGGCTTTGCTTCAACGACATACATCAATACTTCACCAAGTCCCGTCGTGATTGGCGCAAGCTCAGGTGATAGACCTTGTGGCAGCTGCCCTCTAATATTTTGCAGGCGCTCCGACACCTGCTGGCGGGCCCAGTAAACATCAGTTTTGTCCTCGAAAGTCACCGCCACTTGTGACAAGCCATACTTGGAAATCGATCGGATTTCTTTGCTGTGCGCGATACCACCCAATTCGTTTTCGATCGGCGACGAGATTGCCTTTTCAATTTGTTCAGGATCGAGGCCACCAGTCTTGGTATTAATTACAACTTGTACCGGCGTAATATCAGGAACTGCATCGAGCGGTAGCGTGGTTAAGAAGTACGCCCCCGCTGCGCTCAAGGCAAAAAAGACAACGACGATCAGCCATCGATTTGCGAAGGCCTGATCAAGTATGCGATTGATCATGAACGCTCCTAAAATTTAGCGAGGTCGATCGCGAGATTTTTGTCGCGATGCAGAAGATAGAGTGCGGATATGACTTCGAGAAAACTGCGTTGTGCATCAAATACTCTACTCGCGGTTTCTGCAGCCTGAACGTCGAGATCCAAGAACAAGAGAAAGTCCACGCGATTTTTGCGAAACTCCTTCTCGATATCTTGGAGATTGACGAGCAGGCGCTCAATCGCGGCTTCATGATAGACGTGCACTATCTTTCGTGCCGCGTCGTATTCGGCCAAGAGCTTTCGTGCGAAAGCTACGGTTTGTCGTTCGCAGAGCGACAAAAAATGCGCTTCAGCGATGAGCTTTTGGCTGTTGCTGCGCAACGCAGCTTGATTCCGATTCCAAAGAGGTACGCTGAATGAAAGACCAAGACCGAAAATACGCTCGGTGATGCCTAGAGTTTCTTGATTATAGAATCCCGAGAGCGAAATGTCCGGCCAGCGCTCACGCTTAAACAGCGACTCCTGATTTTTTGCCCGGTCGATCTCAACGCGTTGACGAGCCAGCGGCACGCTATTGGCGAGCGCTACTGAAATCCACTCATCTTCATTCAGTTCACGCTTGCCCTGGAACCACGGCACGGTGATCTCTGCCTGATGCACAAGACCACCGTCGTAGACGCTGAGTTCGGCATGGACACTCTTTAATTCTCCCTCGAGACGCTTTTCGTCGACTTCCAAATTGCGCAACCGATCTTGCACAGCAAGCTTCACCGCACGCTGCTGTGGCGTAGCAAAGGTGTGCCCCGCGAGATAGGAGTGAAGTAGCGTAAAGCGGCTTTTGCGCGCCTGTGCAAATTCAACTTTGCGCTTCTTGAGCGCATAATCAAAGGAGAGGCGGACCACGTCGGAGATCAGTGCAAGCTCTGCTTCTTCTAATTCAATTTCCTTGAGCTTTCGATCGGAGATCGATAGTTGTCGTCGCAAATCTTGTTTCCCAAGGGAAAAATCCTGCGATACCGATAGATGGAAGATTGCCCCAATATTAGCAGGGTCTTTCTTTGCGCCACCACTCAGGCTGAGCGCAGGGTTCGCCCATGCGCCAACTTGCTGTGCTGCTTCTTCCGCTTCTACCACGCGTGCACGCTCCGCGATCAGGCGCTCACTATGCGCAAGCGCCCGATCCACGAATTCCGTTACGGTGTAAGAAATTCTGGCCGGCTCTCCTTGCGCAAAGCTTGCGCATGTAACAAACATCACCATAAACCATTGAGCTTTGATAGAAGCCATGTGTCGTGTACCTGTGGCGAAATTTACCCACACCACAAATTACCTAGTTTCTTGTGACCAAGACAACCGAGGCGGCGTTGAATTATAGTTGTCTTGATTTGGCCTTATGCGATTCTATAGTGACCTAATGACCTCCAGCGCTAGAAAGATCGTGGTGTAACAATGGCATTTGTCACGGTTGTCGACGTTGATTTCTCTGCGGCGATAGAAAAAAGTCGCAAAGCGAACTTGCTCACCACGTCATGAGTCGTGATGGATCTTGACGCACCACGTCGATGCACGGCAAACCAACTTCTTGCTCAGTTTCGCACACAGCGCGCATGGCTTGATCATGCGTGAGATGGCCCGTGTTGAGGCAAATGCCGATGGTCTTTGGGCGAGCAAACGTGCCGCACGCCTCGGCGATATCTTCATACAGCTTGATCATCTGAGCGATGGGCGGGATTGTTACATGCGGCGCCGATACAAGATTCTTCTGCTGCGCTCGATGACAAAGCACCAAATGCGTCGGGCATGAGCCGCGCATAAGCGGTAGCGTTGCGGTGCTTCCCGGATGTATAATGCTGCCTTGCCCCTCAACCAATATCACTTCGGCGTCCTTCTCCGCCATAACCGCATGCTCTACCGCGCCGCACGCAAGGCGAATAGCATCGAGCGCGATTCCCGTCCCCGAAATCGTGATACCGATTTGGCCGGTGGCAATAAACGCTGAATTAATTTTTGCATGCTGTGCAGAGCGATGAAACTCCAATGCCGCCGTCATTTTGCCAACAGCCATGTCGCTTCCCACAAAAAGAATTCGCTTGTTATTGAGTGAAGCGGCTTTTCCGCTGCCTATCGTCAACGTCGATGGTTCCTTGCGAATGTCCCAGATCATTTGCGAGGCAGGAAGTTCGGGATAGCGAGGTACCAAAAGCGTATGCAGACCATTGACGAGCGAAAAGCCAAGCTTCACGGCCTCATCGATCGGCGC
>CAZRSD010000035.1:7425-12003 GCA_964602645.1 uncultured Myxococcales bacterium | reverse complement strand
CATCGGCTTTTTTAGTTTTGCCTATTACCTTGAAAACAAGAATGAGCTTAAGGAACTAGGGATCATCGACGACGGCAAGGGCAAGACTGAGGCTGTTATCGCCACTGTCGACACCATCCGCAATGGCAGCTATGCACCGCTCTCACGCCCCATATTCGTCTACGTAAATAACAAGCTTGACGAGAATTCCAAAAAATTCATTCAGTTCTATCTTGGTAATAGCCAAAAGGTCTCGCAAGATGTAGGCTTCGTGCCACTTGATGATGCAACGCACCAAAAGGCATGGAAAGCATTTAAAGGCGAGTAACCCATGGCGAACAATGGTAACGCTTCAACCAAAATCACCGCCGGCCGCGTGTTTGAATTTCTGATTGAAGCGTTCATGGCCATCTCAGGCTTGATCTCGATCTTTGCAACCATCGGTGTGCTCTACGTTCTTTTGTCGAAAACGTGGCTTTTCTTCAAAGAAGTGCCACTCTCAGCTTTCTTCTTCGACACGGTGTGGACACCGCTCTTTGCAACGAAGCGCTTCGGTATTTGGGCGCTGGTGTCAGGTTCGCTCATCGTTACCTTCGTCGCTATGTTGACGGCAACACCACTCGGGATTCTTGCAGCGATTTATCTAAGCGAATTCGCCAATCCCAAAATCAGAAACGGCATCAAACCGCTCCTTGAGCTTTTGGCTGGTATACCGACGGTGGTCTATGGCTATTTCGCCCTCACCATGATCACACCCAATCTGATGCCCTTCATTCCCGGCCTCAAGGGTTTCAATGCGCTCTCGCCCGGCATCATCATGGGCTTCATGCTCATCCCGACAATATCGTCGTTGTGTGAAGATGCGCTGTATAAGACCCCACGCGATTTGAAGGAAGCCGCATACAGTCTTGGTGCTCGAAAACTCGGCACCATTTTTTACGTCGTGTTGCCATTCGCCAAGTCGACCATAATCGCCGCGATTTTTTTGGCTTTCGCCAGAGCCGTTGGCGAAACCATGATCGTTGCCATCGCAGCAGGTCTAAAACCCAATTTCACCATCGATGTGCGCGAACCCATTCAAAGCATGACCGCCTATATTGTTCAGGTCAGCATGGGCGATACACCACAGCATTCAATCGAATATCTAACGATCTTTGCCGTAGGAGCGATGCTCTTCTTCCTCACGTTTATATTTCACACGACCAGCAAGCTTATCTTACGATCGCGATTTAAGGTCACGTCCTGATGCACATCCATACACGGTTGCTAGCATGACTGAAGAAGTTACCGCTACGTCCCTCGACAGAGAGACGGCCAATATGACGAAGGAAGAGCGCGTCGCACGCCTTACTGAGCGCGCATTTGGCGTATTGTGTTTTTTGGCGGCAGTTGTGCCGCTCGTCATTCTTGCATGGCTCATCATCGATACCTGCATCGTCGGGCTAAAGCGCATCGACTTAGATTTTATCCTGGGCTTTCCGTCGCGATTCCCGCAAACCGCTGGCATCTTTCCCGCGCTGCTTGGGACATTCTATTTGATGGTCTTGGTCATCCTTATCGCCCTTCCCATCGGTATCGCTGCGGCTGTCTATCTCGAAGAGTATGCGCGTGAATCATGGCACAAGGATTTGATCGAACTCAACATCACGAATCTTGCCGGCGTGCCGTCGATCATCTTCGGACTCCTTGGGCTTGAACTCTTCGTGCGCGCTCTGGGCCTTGGTCCAAGCTTGATTGCGGGTGCACTGACGTTGTCATTATTGATCTTGCCCGTCGTGATCACCGCAGCGCGCGAATCGCTTAAGGCCGTGCCTAATACCTTGATCGAAGCAGGACTTGCGCTTGGTGGAACAAAGCTCTCCGTCATCATGCGCATCGTATTGCCGTTATCGATGTCGCAAATTATCACGGGCGCCATCTTGTCCATCGCCCGTGCTATCGGTGAGTCAGCGCCGCTCATCGTCATCGGTGCTGCAACATATCTTGCCTATGTTCCGCGCTCCCCTCTTAGTGAGTTTTCGGCGCTACCGCTGCAAATTTTTCAATGGGTCGAACGCCCCAATAAGGGGTTTTTGGAAAATGCATCCGCTGCCATTGTGGTTCTCTTGGCTATTTTCGCCATCTTTAATCTGCTGGCAGCTTATTTGAGATATCGCCAAGAAAAAAATCGAGGTAGTTTGTGACGTCCCCTGATCACGCGAAGATGGTTGTTAGAAATCTCTCCGTTTACTACGGCAACCTCAAAGCCGTAGATAACGTCTCGCTCGACGTGCATAGCGGTCACGTGACCGCAATTATCGGCCCTTCAGGATGCGGCAAGTCGACGTTCATTCGCTGCCTCAATCGCATGCATGAGCTCATCGGCGGCACGCGTGTTGACGGAGAAATTCTGCTCGACGGAATCAACATGTATGGCGCAAGCGTCGACCCGGTTTCGATCAGACGACGTGTTGGCATGGTGTTTCAAAAACCTAATCCCTTTCCTCACATGACCATCATGCAAAACGTTTTGAGTGGCTTTGTGTTTACGCGCAAAAAATTGCCGTGCAACAAGATGGATATCGTCGAAGAAGCACTGCGCGGTGCAGCACTCTTCGACGAGGTGAAAGATCGCCTCCATGCACCAAGCGCGGCACTTTCAGGCGGACAACAACAACGCTTATGCATCGCGCGCGCGCTTGCGATGGAACCTGAAGTCTTGCTACTCGACGAGCCATGCTCTGCTCTCGATCCTATCTCGACGGCACGGATCGAAGATTTGATAGGCGCACTAAGACCACGGTACGCTATCGTTATTGTGACGCATAACATGCAACAAGCCGCACGCGTTTCACAAATTACGGCATACTTTTTATCGGGGAGACTAATCGAGATCGCTGACACCAAAAAGCTCTTTACCAATCCGACGGACCCAAGAACCGAAGATTATATCACGGGGAAATTTGGCTAATGACAAAGACACATATCAATCGTGCCTATAACAGTGAGCTGCAAATGCTTCGAGACCGCATCCTGCTCATCTCAGGACGGGTTGAGAAAATGATAGCCAACTCCGTGCGGGCACTCGTGCAAGACGACGTTGCGCTTGCGCGTGAGACCATTGATCACGACAAAAGCATCGATCGCGATGAACTCATCATCGATCGCCTGTGCATCGAACTGCTTGCTCGTCGACAACCGCTTGGCCATGATTTGCGCTTCATCGTGTCGGTCATCAAGATGGTGACGTATTTCGAACGGCTCGGGGACCTTGCGGTTAAGGTTTGCCAACGCGTCATCAAGCTCAAGCGTTCAGACAAAAAATATCCCCTCGATGGCATTGAAGAGCTTGCATCGGGTGTGCAAACCATGATCAAAGACACGCTCGAAGCCTTTGTCCTCGAAGACTATAAAAAGGCTTGCCAAGTTCTTCGGCAAGACAAAGTTATCGACGACATCTATCACGCCATCAGCAAACGCTACATTCAGGAAATGGCAGCTAGCGGCAATGACTTTGAGAATTATTATCACCTCTTGTCGATCACCCGCTGGCTTGAGCGCATGGGTGATCATTGCACCAATCTCGCCGAGCTGATCATTTTCATGATCAAAGGCGAAGATGTTCGTCATAAGCAAGTTGAACTTGATCCTGATGCCGTCATTTAATTGACGGTCATCATGCTTGTGCGCGTATGCGACACAGTGGGCCCATCGCTCGGCCACGCGTCGAGGAGCACCGCGATTGTACACCCTTGACCAACGCTGTCTTCAACGAAGATACTGCCACCGAGCGACTGCACAATCGCGCGCGCATGAGAAAGACCAAGGCCAAAGCCATCTTTCTCTGGGCTTTCGTGCTCAGGTTGGCGAAAGAATTTCTCAAACACGCGTTCACGCAAATGGGTCTTAATGCCAGGACCATTGTCGACAAACTGAATCTTCAAATAGTCGTCTGCAGGTTGAGCAATGATCGCAAGCTCTGGATTTTTCCCTGCATATTTTTGCGCATTCTCAATGATGATGTGCGTGAGCCGTTCGAAAAGCATGCGGTCGGTTTTCACATACGTACCCTCGCGAATCTCGTTTTTGATGATGCTTCCCATGTGACCGAGGGACGCGCGCAGCTCAGCAAAAAATTGATACAGATCGATTTTTTCCACTTTCACCTCATAATGGCCAGCGTTGAGGCGTAAAAGATCAAGCAAGGATTCCAGCAAGTTTTGCGCGCGAAGTGCTTGTCGATGAATGGCGTGCAGAAGTTTCGCATTGCCCTCTTCCACCTCAGGGCTATCCAAAAGCAATTCTGCATTAGCCAATATTATGGCGACTGGTGTTTTGAGTTCATGTGACGCGTGCGCAATAAAATCATCATGGCGCTCGTCGAGAATAAGGTCACGCAATTTTTGCGAAAAGCTACTTTCAAAAATAAGCTTCTTGCCCAGGCGATTACCCAAGACCAGTGGCAAAAACGCGAGGCTTGCGGCAATAACAAGCCAAATGGCGCAAATAATGGCGACTTGTCTCGACGTGAACGGGCTGAAGCGTACAAGGATAATCCACACCACGCTGATGAGCACACACGACCAAATAGTAAAAGAGAAAAGAATCTTTTGAGCATAA